>JANOSS010000009.1:0-47080 GCA_031415995.1 Caulobacter sp.
GGGGGCGGGGCGCCCCCGCTGCACGCCTCCCCCTTGGGTTTTGGCGGGACCCGCCGCGACGGGGTGGGTGGTGTGGGGTAACCCCCCCAACCGGCGTGCCGGCACGCCGTCGAACGCCTTAACCCCTCATCCTCCCACGCCTTTGGCGCGGGCCCCTCCTTCTCCCTCTGGGAGAAGGTTCAGGTTTTCGGAAACCACGGCACGAAGCCCGAGGTCCGCTGCACATAGGCCTCATAGTCCGGGCGCTTGCGGCGCATGCGGCCCTCGACGGTCGGCACGCCGCTCCACTTGGTCAGCAGGAAGGTCATCAGCACCGGGGCCGGCAGGGTCCAGGCGCCAAGGCCCGTTCCGGCGGCGATCAGATAGAGGCCCCACCACACACAGGCGTCGCCGAAATAGTTGGGGTGGCGGGTATAGCGCCACAGACCCTTGTCCATGACCTTGCCGGCGTTTTCAGGCTTGGCCTTGAAGGCGGTCAGCTGGGCGTCGCCGATGGTCTCGAAGGCGATGCCGACCACCGCGATGGCGGCACCGACAAAGGCCAGCGGGCCAAGCGGCGCGGCCGAGCCGTGACCCAGCTGCACCGGCAGGGCGATGACGAACTGCAGGGCATATTGCAGGGCGAAGACCAGCAGCAGGGACGCCTTGGCGAAGCTCCATCTCCGCTCGCTCTGCGCATGGGCCATCATCGTCACATAGCGCCGATCCGGTCCGTTCTTGCGCCAGCGCCACAGCAGGTAGCCGCCCAGCCGCAGCGCCCAGACGCCGCAGAGGACCAGCAGCAGGTTGCCATGCGGCGTCGGCCCCATCTGCAGCCACGAGGTCAGGGCGATCAGCCCCATGCCAAGGCCCCACCAGCTGTCGATGAAGCTGACATCCTTCAGCTTCAGACCAATCAGCCACAGCCCAAAAAAGGCGGCGGCCGAGACGGCGGCGTTGACGGCAAGGAGTTGGAGAATGGGGGTCATGGGCGTCCTCGATAACATGGCTGCTCCCCTTCTGGGGGAGCTGTCGCGGAGCGACTGAGGGGGCCAACGCGGCCGACCTCCAGCTTGCCCCCTCCGTCGGCTTCGCCGACACCTCCCCCCAGAGGGGAAGGATTTTCCGTCCCGCTAGGTCCCCACGACGAAGCTCACCGTGGTCGTGGTAGAGCCGCCGATGTTCAGCGTCTGAACCGTTCTGGCGCCCTCGACCTGATAGTCCCCGGCGGTTCCGGTGACCTGTTTGAAGGCGTCCAGCGTCATGCGCACGCCGGTCGCGCCGACCGGATGACCCGTGCCGATCAGGCCACCGGACGGATTGATCGGCAGCTTGCCGCCCATGGCGATGTCGCCCGCCTCGATGGCCTTCCAGCTCTCGCCCGGGGCGGTCAGACCCAGATGATCGATGGCCATATATTCGGTGGCGGTGAAGCAGTCATGGGTTTCGACGGCGTGGACCTGGCTCAGATCGTCGATCCCGGCCCGGGCGCGGGCGTCGAGAATGGCGCGGCGCACCTGCGGGAAGACGTAAGCCTCATTGCGGCTGTTTTCAATCTTGCGGGCATAGCTGATCGGGGCTGAACGATGGCCCCAGCCCTTGATCTGCGGCAGGCTGTCCAGCGCGATCCCGCGCTTGTCGGCATAGGCTCTGGCGCGCTCGGCCGAGGCCAGAAATACCACCGCCGTGCCGTCGGTCACCTGGCCGCAGTCCTGCTTGCGGGTGCGGCCCTCGACGACCGGATTGGTTTCGTCGTTCTCGGTAAAGGCCTCGGGCCCGAACCGCCAGTCGCGGGTCTGGGCGTTGGGGTTGCGGCGGCCGTTGGCGAAATTGATCTCCGAGATCGCCATCAGGTGCTCGTATTTCAGGCCGTAGCGGCGGTCATATTCCTCGGCGAGATCGGAAAAGGCCGCCGGCCACAGGAAGCGGGCGTCCTGAAATTCGTGACCGGCCCAGGCGGCGCTGCCGAGATTCTCGGCGGCCTTCTGGCCGGGCACGTTGCGCATCTGCTCGATGCCGACCACGCAGGCCAGATCATAGCGCCCGGCCTCGATCTCGGCCGTGGCGGCCAGGATCGCGACGCTGCCCGAGGCGCAGGCGGCCTCGTGGCGAGCCGTCGGCAGGCCGTCGAAGGCCGGATGCACCTGGCCGAACATGCCGCCCAGCAGACCCTGCCCCGCAAACAACTCGCCGGCGAAATTGCCGACATGGCCGGTCTCGATCTCTTCGGGATCCAGCTGCGTCGCCGCCAGCCCTTCGCCCAGGGCCTCGCCAAAGGCGTCGGCCATGTCGCGGCCCTGACGGCTCCAGTTGGCCGAGAAGTCACTCTGCCATCCACCCAGCACATAGACCAAGGCAGCCTCCCTCGCCGCTCAACAGTTAGTCCAACTATACAAGTGACAATGGCCGAGTCCATGCCCGGCGTTGACAGGCCGCCGCGCGGCGCCGCACCAAGCCGCATGGTTCAGTCCGTTTCCGGCGCCCCGAGGGCCCTGCCCCTTGTCCGCAACAGTTCGGCTGCCCGCGCGCTCAACCTGATCGGCGACCGCTGGACCCTGCTGGCGCTCTATGCGGCGTTCATGGGCGTCAAGCGCTTCGATGGCTTCATCGCCATGACGGGGATGGCCCGCTCGCTGCTGGTCGACCGCCTCGGCCGGCTGGAGGCGGCGGGCGTGCTGGAAAAGCGCCCTTACCAGACCCGGCCGGCGCGCCACGAATATCATCTGACCGCCATGGGCCGCGATCTCTATGACTCGGCCCTGATGCTGCTGGGCTGGGAGATGCGCTGGCGGCTGGATCCGGACTGCCCGTCGCACCAGATTATCCACAGGCCCTGTGGGCAACCTCTGCGCCCGGTTCTGGTCTGCCAGGCCTGCGCGGCGCCGGTGAAGGTGCGCGACATCACCCTTAGCCCCGGCCCCGGGGCCGGCTTCGAGCCCGCGCCCCGCGCCCGCCACTCGCGCCGGGCCAGTGACGCCACCGGCCCCGATGGCGGCGGCGGCGCGCCGCTGCACCCGATGCTGGAGCGGTCCATCGAGGTTCTGGGCGACCGCTGGACAGCCCATCTGGTCGCCGCCAGCTTCTATGGCCTGACCCGCTTCAAGGACCTGCAGGCCGAGCTGAAGGTCGCCAGCAACATCCTCACCGACCGGCTGTCACGCCTGGTCGAGCGCGGCATGCTGGAAAGGCGCCTCTATCAGACCCGTCCCGAACGCTGGGACTACCGCCTGACCCCCGAGGGACGCGACTTCTTCCCGCTGATCGCCGCCCTGATGGCCTGGGGCGACCGCTGGCTGTCGGGTGAGGCCGGCCCGCCGGAAATCCTGACCCATGCCTGCGGCGCGCGGCTGATCCCCGTGGTGCGTTGCGGCGCGTGCGATGGGGTGGTGGATGTGAAGACGACCAAGCTCGCATAAAATTCCGCTCTCCCCGGCGAAGGCCGGGGCCCAGATACATCCTGAGAGCTTTTGACTGATCCGAAACCGGGCCCTGCCAAGGCCTGTAACCTCCCAGGGTTCGATCTGGACCCCGGCTTTCGCCGGGGAGAGCGGGTAGGAGAGAAACTAACGCCCGACCAACGCCAGGCCGGCCTGACTGTAGCGTTCGCCCTCGACGGCGGTTTCGGGCACGGCGGCGGCGATGCGCGACAGGTCTTCGGCCGTCAGAGCCACATCGACAGCCCCGACATTCTCTTCGAGGCGGGTGGCCTTGGTCGTGCCGGGGATGGGCACAATGTCTGGCCCCTGATGCAGCAGCCAGGCCAGGGCCAGCTGGGCGGGAGTGATCCCCTTCTCGCCGGCGATCAGGGTCAGGGCCTCGACCAGCGACAGGTTGCTGGCCAGGGCCGCCCCCTGGAAGCGCGGCAGGCCGCGGCGGAAATCGTCCTTGGCCAGACCCGCATCGCTGGTCAGGGTTCCGGTCAGGAAGCCGCGGCCCAGCGGGCTGTAGGGCACCAGGCCGATGCCCAGTTCGCGGATCGTCGGCAGGATCTGGGCCTCCACGCCGCGCGTCCACAGCGAATACTCGCTTTGCAGGGCGGCGACGGGCTGCACCGCATGGGCACGGCGGATGGTGTCGGCACCGGCTTCGGACAGGCCGAAATGCTTGACCTTGCCCTCGGCGATCAGGTCCTTGACCGTCCCGGCCACCTCCTCAATCGGCACATTGGGGTCGACGCGGTGCTGGTAAAGCAGGTCGATGACCTCGACGCCCAGCCGCTTGAGCGAGGCCTCGGCGACCTCGCGGATATGCTCGGGGCGGCTGTCGACGCCGACCATCCGGGCCGTGCCGCCCGCCGTTTCCGGGGGCGCGATCTTGAAACCGAACTTCGTCGCGATGACGACCCTGTCGCGGAAAGGCTTCAGCCCCTCTCCGACCAGTTCCTCATTGGCGAAGGGACCATAGACCTCGGCGGTGTCGAAGAAGGTGACGCCCAGCTCGACCGCGCGCGCCAGCACCTTGAAGGTTTCAGCCTTTTCCGGCGCTGGCCCATAGGCCCAGCTCATCCCCATGCAGCCCAGGCCGATGGCCGAGACCTCCAGACCGTCGCCGAGTTTCCGGGTCTTCATGGGGCAGCTCCATCATTACTGGGGTCTGGCCAATATGGGCATCCCGCCCGCCGATGGCAGGGGGCGCGGCGCACAACCTTCGCGGAGTGATGCGACGGGTCGCCCCGCCGCCTACGCCTTCTTGACGAACTCGACGCGCAGAACGAGGCCGCGCACCTTTTCGACATTGGCCTCGATCTCGTCGGTGTCGACGGTCAGGCGGATGTTCTTGACCAGGGTGCCGCGCTTGAGGGTGACGCCGCCCGAGCCCTTGACCTTGAGGTCCTTGATCAGGGTCACGTTGTCGCCCTCGGCCAGGATCGTGCCGTTGCTGTCGCGGGTTTCGTCCGACATGGGGAAGTCCTTACAGTGGATAGGGGCTTCCTAAAGAGGCCGGTGGGCCGGGGCAAGGCGGGGCTAGCCCTTGCGGCCCAGCGGATGCTTGGACTTGACCACCTGGGCCAGATGGTCGCCCGCGACATGGGTATAGATCTGGGTGGTGCCGATGTCGGCATGGCCCAGCAGGGTCTGGATCACCCGCAGGTCGGCCCCGCCCTCCAGCAGATGGGTGGCGAAGGCGTGGCGCAGGACGTGGGGGCTGACCTTCTGGCGGTCGATGCCGGCAGCGATAGCGGCGTCTTCCAGCAGTTGCGAGACCCGCCTGGCGGTCAGTCGGCCCGACGCGCCGCGCGAGGGAAACAGCCACGGACTGTCCTTCACGCCCTTTGGCAGAAATTGCGACCTTGCCTCCAAATACGCCTTCACGGCTGTTCGCGCGGGAGCGTTCAGCGGGGCCAGCCTTTCCGTGCCGCCCTTGCCCTTGACGGTCAGAAAGGCCGGATCGCGGGCCAGGGCGTTGAGCGGCAGGGACAGCAGTTCGGAGATGCGCAGGCCCGAGGCGTAGAGCAGCTCGATCATGCAGGCCAGGCGCAGCCCCTGGCCGCCGTCCTTGCTGGCCGCCGCCGCGATCAGGGCGTCGACCTGGCCGCGCGACAGCACCTTGGGCAGGGGACGGCCGGCCTTGGGCGCGACGACGCGGCGCGAAGGATCGTCGGACCGCCAGCCCTCTTCCAGCACGAAGCGATAGAACTGCCGCACGGCCGAGCGCCGGCGGGCGGCGGTGGCGGGCGATAGACCCCGGATGCCCAGATGCTGGAAATAGGCCTCGATGGCCTCGCTCGAGGCGACGTCTAGATCGCCGCCCGCGCCGGCCAGATAGCCCCGCGCGTCCTCCAGATCCTTGCCATAGGCCGTCAGGGTGTTGCGCGCGGCGGCCCGCTCGACAGCCATCATCTCAAGGAAGGCGTCGACCCAGCCGGCGGCGCTCATTTGGTCAGCTGCAGGGCCAGAAGGCCTTCGACCACCACGGCGCGAGCGTCCGCCACCAGACCGACGCGGGCCAGGCCGCGCGCGATCCGGGCGCGGTCCGCGGGCGCGGGGCCCGTCGCACCGGCCTCGGTGGCGACCGACAGGGCCAGCAGCGCGGTCTCGCCCTTGAGCCCGGCCGCTGCGGCGTCGTCGATCAGCACCAGTCTGGCCGTCGAGCCGGCCTGTCGGCCCAGGTCGAAGTTGGCGAACTGACCACGCGCCTCGGAACTCATCGCCCCGCCCAGCGACGCCAGCAGCAGGGCCGCAGGCTGGGCGGGCGACTTGCCACCGTTCTGGGCACCGTTCTGGGCACCGCGCTCGACCAGCCGGTCGAGGGTCTGGCTGTCGGGCTTGCCCGAGGCCGCCGAGAGCATGGCGTCCAGCAGGGCCAGATCGGTGATGGTCGCGCCGGGGATCTGGTCCTGGGTCAGGCGCGAGCGGATCAATTGAGCAGTCGGCAAGTCCCCGGCGACCAGGGCCGCGCGGGCGAACAGCACCGGATCACGCAGCGGTGCCTGGGCCTTGGCCAGTACGGCAATCGACGGGGCCGAGCTCCTGGCGGCTTCGATAAAGGCCGGCAGCCCCCTGGCTTGGCGCAGGAAGGCCAGGTCGGAGGTCTCCTGCGCCGTCAGGTCGAGCCCCGCCAGGGGCGGCGGCGGCGGGCCGGGGGGTGTGATCGCCGGCTTCACGGCGGGCGAAGCCGTGGCCAGGGCCGCTGCGATATCCAGCCCCAGCTTGCGCGACAGGGCGTAGTTGATTCCGTTGCGCAGATTGGCCCCGCCTGGCGCCGTGCCGCTCAGCAAAG
Organism: Caulobacter sp.; assembly: GCA_031415995.1. Classification (GTDB taxonomy): domain Bacteria; phylum Pseudomonadota; class Alphaproteobacteria; order Caulobacterales; family Caulobacteraceae; genus Caulobacter. Next base: position 6,700 of record JANOSS010000009.1, read on the forward strand.
CGCCCATCAGACGGGCGTAGTCGGCGTCCCCACCCTGCTTTGGGGTCTGCTGTTGAGCCAGGGAGAAGGTCAGCTGGGCGGCGTCGGCCTGGCCGGCGTGCGCCTGGCAGAAGGCCCGAAGCCGCAGCCAGTAGCCGGCCCCGCGATCTACGGTCAGGGCCTCGCCGATCCGGCAGGCCTTGTCGTCGTCGCTTCTGATCAGGGCCGCCTCTGCCGCCGCCAGGGACAGCGCGGCGCTGTTGGCCACGCCCGGCGCGCGGTCGAGCACTGCGTCGGCGCCGGCGGCTTCGCCCAGGGCGATCAGGGCCATGGCCCGCGCCGCGCCCAGATCAGGATCATTGCCCACGCCCGCAGGCCCGTTCGCGCCGGTCGCCAGCACCCGCCGCGCCAGGTCGGCAAAGGCCGGCGACAGCGGCCTTGCGGCCAGCTTGGGCAAGACATCCCGCGCGATGTCGGGGGCCGTGCCCTTCCAGAGGTCAGGACCAAGGTCGGTCTGGGCGGCGGCGGTCGAGAACAGGTCCGGCGGTGCCAGGGACTGGACCTGAACCTGGGCGAGGGCCGGAATAGCGGCGCCGGCCAGCAGGGTGGCGAGGATCGGGGCGACCGCCCGGCGAGAAAACGAACGCATGCGAGACATCATGCTCCAGTTATGGCGCAACGCCGTCGTCGGCGAAACTTGGCTTCAGCGAAACTTGGCGCTTGGGCCGAGCCTCGTGTAAACCCGCGACCGCATCATGACCGCCGATCACACCGCCTCGATAGAGCCCCTTCGCCACCGCACCATCGTGCTGGTCGGCTTGATGGGCGTTGGCAAGTCCAGCGTCGGCCGCCGCCTGGCCCAGGCCCTGGACATGCCGTTCCGCGACGCCGACAACGAGGTCGAGGACGCCGCCGGCCGCTCGATCCCCGAAATCTTCGCCGAGCTGGGCGAAGCCGCCTTTCGTGACGGCGAGCGCCGGGTGATCGCCCGCCTGCTGGAAGAGCCGCCGCACGTTCTGGCCACCGGCGGCGGCGCCTTCGTCAACGAAGAGACCCGCGCCCTGATCAACCAGCACGCCATCTCGGTGTGGCTAAAGGCCGATATCGAGCTCCTGGCCCGCCGCGTGGGTCGCAAGGACACCCGGCCGCTGCTCAAGAACCGCGAGCCGATCGAGGTGCTCGCCGAGCTGGCCGAGATCCGCAATCCCGCCTACGCCCAGGCGCAGGTTCATGTTCAGACCGGCGATACGCCGCATGCCGTGGCGGTGGACGCCGTGGTCAGCGCGCTGCGCGATCGCCTGGACCAGGAGTCTTTCAAGCCATGATCCGCACCGTTCCCGTGGGCCTGGGCGACCGCGCCTATGACGTGATGATCGGCACGGGCCTGATCGACCGGGCCGGCGACTTCATCGCGCCCCTGCTGAAGCGAAAGCGCACCGCCATCGTCACCGACTCGATCGTTGGCGAGCACCATGGCGAGCGGCTGTCGGTGGCGCTGGAGCGGGCCGGGGTCAGCGTCGACATGGTCGTCATGCCGCCCGGCGAGCAGACCAAGAGCTTCGAGGGCCTGGCCGACCTTTCCGATCGTCTGCTGCATCTGGGCCTGGAGCGCGGCGACATGATCGTGGCGTTCGGCGGCGGCGTGGTTGGCGACCTCGCGGGTTTCGCGGCCTCGATCTACAAGCGCGGCATCGACTTCATCCAGGTGCCCACGACGCTGCTGGCCCAGGTCGACAGCTCGGTCGGCGGCAAGACCGCCATCGACACCCCGCGCGGCAAGAACCTGATCGGCGCGTTCCACCAGCCGCGTCTGGTCCTGGCCGATCTCGACGTGCTGGCCACCCTGCCCGCCCGTGAGATGGCCTGCGGCTATGCCGAGGTGATCAAGTACGGCCTGCTGGGCGACTTCGGCTTCTTCGAGTGGCTTGAGAGCAACGTCCACGCCGTGCTGGAGCGCGACACCGCCGCCCTGGTCCGCGCCGTCGGTCGCTCGGTCGAGATGAAGGCCGAGATCGTCGCCGAAGACGAGAAGGAAGCCGGCCGCCGCGCCCTGCTGAACCTGGGCCACACCTTCGGCCACGCCATCGAGGCCGAGATGGGATTTGGCGACGCGCTGAAACACGGCGAGGCCGTCGGGGTCGGCATGGCCCAGGCCTTCCGGTTCTCGGCCCGCCTCGGCCTCTGCCCCAGCCAGGACGCCGTCCGCGCCGAAGCCGCCATCAAGGCCGCCGGCCTGCCTACCCGCATGAGCGATGTGCGGCCAGAGCCGTTCAACGCCGATGCCCTGATCGCCCATTGCGGCCAGGACAAGAAGGCCGAGGGCGGAACGCTGACCTTTGTGCTGGCGCGCGAGATCGGGGATGCGTTCGTCGCCAAGGACGTGGATCGCGCGGCGCTGCGGGCGTTTTTGGTCGAGGACGGGGCGGCGGGTTAAGCGGACGCGCGAAGGTCTCCTTTTGGAACGGCTCGACGAATAGGGGCTTTTCCGGAGAACGAAATTAGAACAATCTGGACGCTATGAAGTCGATTGAACTCTTCGCCGGGGCCGGGGGCCTGGGCATGGGCCTGTGCAAGGCGGGCTTCAAGCCGGCCAAGGTCGTCGAGTGGGATCGGTATTGCCGCAAGACCATCGGCGAAAACCGGGTGCGCGCCGCGTCTCCAATGCATGGCTGGCCGCAGGTCGAGGGCGATGTGCGCGGGGTCGATTTCCGGGCGCTGGCCGACCAGATCGACCTGGTCTCTGGCGGGCCGCCCTGCCAGCCGTTCTCGATGGGCGGCAAGCACAAGGCCTATGACGACGCGCGCGACATGTTCCCCCAGGCCATCCGGGCGGTGCGCGAGACACGGCCCAAAGCCTTCATCTTCGAGAACGTGAAGGGCCTGACGCGGGCCACCTTCCGCAACTATTTCGAATATATCCGGCTGCAGCTGGAGCATCCGGAGGTGGTCTCCAGGCCCGATGAGGACTGGGCCGATCACCTGTCGCGGCTGGAGCGGCATCATCTGCTGGGTTCCCGCGACGGCCTGAACTATCGCCTCGTGTCGCGGGTGCTCAACGCCGCCGACTATGGCGTACCGCAAAAGCGCGAGCGGGTGATCTTCGTCGGCTTCCGCGACGACCTCGATGTCGAGTGGAACTTCCCGGTGGAGACCCATTCCTCTGACGCCTTGTTATGGGCGCAGTATCGCGACGGATCCTATTGGGACATGCACAAGGTGGCCAAGCGCGACCGCCCGGACGCCAGCCAAGCGCCGCTGCGCGCTCTGCGGCTGGACGAAAAGCCGTCGACGATCGCCTGGCGCACGGTGCGCGACGCGACTGCCGACCTGCCCGATCCGGAACATGACCCCGAGGGCGCCGGCGCCTTCGCAAACCACCGCTTCCAGCCCGGCGCGCGAAGCTATGTCGGTCATACCGGCAGCCCGCTGGACGAGCCCGCCAAGACCCTGAAGGCCGGGGTCCATGGCGTGCCCGGCGGCGAAAACATGCTGGCCCGGCCCGACGGCACAGTGCGCTATTTCAGCGTCCGCGAAAGCGCCCGCCTGCAGACCTTCGCCGACGATTTCGTGTTTCACGGCTCGTGGAGCGAGACCATGCGCCAACTGGGCAACGCGGTGCCTGTGCGATTGGCGGAGGTCATCGGCAAGGACGTCGCCCGGAAGCTACGCCACGCGGCATGAGCGTAGCCTATAATCCACTCGCGACGATCAACCTGGCGCGAAGCATCCAGAACGCCATCCTGGAGCAGCCGCTTCGCCCGCTTGGCGATCTCGCCGACGCTCGGGGCGCAGGCGTCTATGCGATCTACTATTCCGGCGACTTTCCAGCCTATGCACGCCTGGCCCATGGCATGCGTTCTGGCCGCGAGGTTCCCATCTATGTCGGCAAGGCCATCCCAAAGGGCGGCCGCATCGGCGGCCTGACGCGGGATGCGGAGAATGGCCGTCGGCTGGGAGAACGCCTCAACATTCACGGCGAGTCGATCCGACAGGCCGTCAATCTGGATATCGAGCACTTCTACGCGCGCCACCTGGTGATCGAGGATGTCTGGATCTCACTGGGCGAGAACATGCTCATCCAGCAATTTCGCCCGGTCTGGAACATCGTGACGGCGGGATTTGGCAACAAGGCGCCCGGCAAGGGACGGCAGGATCAAGCGATGTCGCTGTGGGATACGCTTCATCCCGGTCGCGCCCATTCCAGAATGCTGGGTCCCAACAAGCTGACTGTGGACGCCATTGCCGACCGGGTCGGCAACTTCCTTTCCGGTCAAAACGTGCCGCTGGATATCGAAGACGCCGACGACGATAGGGACGAGGCGGGCGCCTAGCGTTATTCGGCGAAGTGGATACCGGTTCGCCGCCGAACTAACGCGTCAAAACAAGACTCTAGAGCAAACGACCTGATTCAATCATGGCGACCTTTGCTCTGGAAACCAGATCGTGCCCCTTTGCAGCCCTGTTTTGAAGCATCTGATTTGACATCGCCGCCCTGCGTCCCCAACTGTCAATCACCAGAGGCGCACCAAACGCCGCTGGACGCCTGAACGCAGGCCTCTAGACCCCGGCGCTGACACAGCCCGGGGCGACGTTGAAAAACCCCGCAACGCCTCTTTCCACCACGAGCCCCTGGCGGGCTCCCGGCAAGAGCACCGGGGCTTTCCCCAGGAGATCCACGTCTGACGACGCTCGCGCCACACGGCGCGTCCCATCGAGCCCCCGGTCATCGCCTCGCAACTGACGGCGCCGGAAGCAGCTCAAATCCCCCAGAAAGCCACCATGACTACGACCACCCAAACCCAAACCCTGCCCCCGATCGCCACTCTGCCCACCGTCTATGTGACCGAGGCCGACCACGAGATCCTGTCCAACCTGGCTGACGCCGTCGCCGGCCGCGCCGCAGGCAGCCGCGTGCTGGCCGGCGAGATGGCCCGCGCCGTGATCGTCGAGGCCGGAGAAGCCCCCTGCCCGTTCGTCGGCATCGGCTCGACCGTTGGGTTCCAGGACCTGACCAGCGGCCAGGTTCGCCGCGTGCGCCTGAGCCTGCCGCGCGACGCCAGCATCGACCAGGGCCGGATCTCGGTGCTGACCCCGGTCGGTGCCGCCCTGATCGGCATGACCGCCGGCGAAACCTTTCACTGGACCGACCATGACAGCCGCCCGCGCGGCGTGCGGGTCTTGTCCATCGAGGCGTAGCGCGTACAACCCCGCCATGATCCTCACCGCCATCCTTGGCCTTGCGCCCATCGTCATCTGCCTGCTGGCGATCTCGGCCCTGTTTTCAGCCGCCGAGACCGCGCTCACCGCCGCCAGCCGGGCACGGATGCACCAGCTGGAGCGCGAGGGCGACAAGCCGGCCAAGCGGGTCAACAAGCTGCTGTCCGACCAGGAGACGATGATCGGGGCGGTGCTGCTGGGCAACAACCTGATCAACATCCTGGCCTCGGCCCTGACCACCCAGGTGCTGACTGCCGCCATCCCCGGCCCTTGGGGCGTAGCCGCCGCCACCGCGACCATGACGGTGATGATCCTGGTCTTCGCCGAGGTGCTGCCCAAGACCCTGGCGATCATCAAGTCAGACGATGTGGCGCGGTTCCTGTCGGGGCCCACCCTGCTGGTCGTGCGACTGTTTGGCCCGATCATCTACGCTATACAGTGGATCGTGCGGCGCACCCTGCGCGTGTTCGGCGTCAAGCTGGACATGGCCGTCGACGTGCTGGCCGCCCACGAGGAGATCCGCGGCGCGGTCGAGTATCACCACTCCGAAGGCCTGGTCGAAAGCGGCGACCGGCGGATGCTGGGCGGGGTGCTGGACCTGTCGGACATGGACGTTTCGGAGATCATGGTCCACCGCAAGTCGATGGTGATGTGCGATGCGGACCTGTCGCCGCGCGAGCTGGTGGCCGAGGCGCTCGAGGCCCAGCACACCCGCATTCCGCTGTATCGCGACGATCCCGACAACATCATCGGCGTGCTGCACGCCCGCGATCTGCTGCGCGCACTGGCCGTGTCGGAGGGCGGCATCGACGCCCTCGACATCGCCGCCATCCTGCGCGAGCCGTGGTTCATTCCAGACACCACCAACCTCAAGGACCAGCTCAACGCCTTCCTCAAGCGCAAGAGCCACTTCGCCCTGGTCGTCGACGAATACGGCGCCCTGCAGGGCCTGGTGACCCTGGAAGACATACTGGAAGAGATCGTCGGCGAGATCGACGACGAGCACGACACCAGCGTCGAGGGCGTGCGCGCCCAGATGGACGGCTCGGTGCATGTCGATGGCCATGTCACGGTTCGCGACCTGAACCGCGCCATGGACTGGGATCTGCCCGAAGGCGAAGCGGTGACCATAGCCGGCCTGGTGATCCATGAAGCCCAGACGATCCCGGAGCCGGGCCAGACCTTTATTTTCTACCAGCACCGTTTCCAGATCCTGCGTCGCCAGAGGAATCAGATCACCGCCCTGCGCATCAGCGCCAAGCTGGACGAGGGCGTGAATTTTTGAGCGGGCAGACGGAACACATGTCCCCCGCGCGCGTTGTGAGGCTCGTTGGGGCATGGAGGGAGAACCCGTTGTACGACTTGGCCAGGATGTCGGTCGCGGGGCCGGCTAAAAGTCCCCGAATTGCGCAACGGTTGCGAGACGGCGACTTGACCTGTGATAGCCTCGTCGCGAACTTCCTCGCGGCGTCATTCCTGCGCCTTCCGGAGCTTGCGATATGAAGTCCTTGTCCGCTCTGAAGGTCCTGGTGGTCGAAGACGAGGCTCTGGTCTCCATGCTGGTCGAGGACATGCTCAGCGACCTGGGCTGTACGGTCATTGGCCCGGCGGCCGAGATCGAAGAGGCCCTGCGCCTGGCCGGTTCAGCCGATATCGTTGCGGCCGTGCTCGACGTCAATGTGGGCGGCCGCCCGATCTTCCCGGTCGCCGACGCCCTCAAGGCGCGCGGCGTGCCCTTCGCCTTCGCCAGCGGCTATGGCGAGGCGGGCCTGTCGGAAAGCCATCGCGGCGCTCTGGTCCTGCAAAAGCCCTTCCGCGAAGCCGACCTGCGCCGCGTGCTGGAAAACCTGGCCGCCCAGACCGCCCTGCGCTGATAACCTAGAGCCCTTTCCGACCTGATGGCTTCATCAGGGTCGGGCGAAAAGGGCTCTAAATCAAAAGTTTAGAGCGTTTTTCGATCCGATAACCGTTTCACACTTATCGGAAAACGCCCTAGTCGAGGTCGCGCGGGCCGAAGCTGTCGGGCAGCAAGCTCCAGAACGGCGCGCGCTGCGTCGTGACCCCATCCTGAACCGAGACGATTTCGCAGTCATCGGCGGCAAACTCGGCGATGCGTTGCCGACAGGCTCCGCACGGCTGCACCACCGCATTCGAGCCGGCGGCAATCAGCACCCTGGCGATTCGCCGCGAACCGGCCGTAACCATCGCGCCGATCGCGGCCTGCTCGGCGCAGGTGCCCGACGGATAGGCGGCATTCTCGACATTGACGCCCAGATGCACGGCCCCGTGCTCGTCGATGACGGCGGCGGCGACGGTGAAGTTCGAATAGCGGGCATAGGCCCGCGCCAGCAGCGCCGGCAGGGCGGCGGCCGTCTCGATTTCGGTCTGGATTTCGATCGTGCTGGCGGTGTCGTCGGCGCTCATGCCATCCCTCTCTCAGGGTCTCTTCGGGAGCGCGACCCCGAAAGTCGGACCAAACACCGGTCCCATCACGCCCCCAATGCTGAATTCAGGACCCGAAAGCCCTGCCCGGCCTGACCGCGCAGGGGGCAGAGGCAATCAGTCGCGGGGCCGTCGCGCAAGCCCTGCCGTCACCAGAGGCTTCAGCTTTCGCCGGGCGCCGTCGCGACGATCGAAAGGGCGTGCACCTGCCCGGCCATTTCCTCGGCCAGCACGTGATAGACCATGCGCTGGCGCGCCACGCGGGCCTTGCCAGCAAAGGCCTGGGCCTCGATCACGAGGTTGAAATGGCTCTCGCCCGCACCCGTGTGGCCGGCATGGCCGTGGTGGCGGTCACTGTCGTCCTTCAGGTCCAGCCTGGAGGGTGAAAAAGCCGCTTCGAGCTTGCTTCGAATGGTGTCTGATACGCTGGCCATGTCGCTCTCTTGCATGTCAATCCTTGAACGGAAATAGCTGCAGTTTACTCTAGGCGTCATGGCTCAAGAGTTTGAATATCGCCCGAAGTTTTTCGACATCCGTGTCCGCCCCCCCAAGGAGGGTGAGAGCGCGACGCCGGACGTCCTCGGCCTCAAGCCGGGCGAGAAGCGCTGCGACCATCCCGAGTGCCGTCTGGCCGGGTCGGCCAGGGCGCCCAAGGCCCGCAACATGCCCAACGAGCACTACTGGTTTTGCCAGAAGCACGCGGCCGAATATAACAAGAACTGGAACTTCTTCGCCGGCATGAATGAAGCCCAGATCCGCGCCGAGCAGGAGACCGAGAAGGTCACCGGCGGTCGCCCGACCTGGAGCTTCAAGGCCGACAGCCGCTCGCGCGAGGCCGCCGCCATGGCCGCCCGCGATGCCCGCCACATCGCCGACCCGTTCGGCCTGTTCCGGGCCCAGCAGCGCAAGGCCGAGTCCGACCGCCTGGCCGGCGAGCGGCACCTGGGCAAGCTGGAGCGCGTGGCCCTGGCCGATCTCGACCTGGACGGCAGCGCCGACAGCGCCATGATTCGCGCCAAGTACAAGGAACTGCTCAAGCGCTGCCACCCCGACGTGAACGGCGGCGACCGCAGCGCCGAGCACAAGCTGCAGAGGGTGATCAAGGCCTACAAGACGCTGCAAAAGGCCGGACTGACCACCTGATCTCGCCGGCTCTTGCGGCTTTCCCCGGCTGCGGCCATTCTCCCGCCGCCTCCGCCCGGACGGGCGCGATGGCCGGACGGACGCGAAGGACTGCCGCATCATGACTGACCGCGTTTCGGGGCCCACCCTTGTGGACCCCAGTTTGGCGAGCGCGCCCACCCCGGTGACGCCGACACCGTTCGGCATCCCGTGGAGCATCTGGTTCTGGGGCGGGCTGCTGTCGCTCAGCGGCGGCGCCTTCGCCCTGGCGCCGTTCCATGCCGCCAGCCTCTTGCGGACCCAGCTTGATCCCGCCGCCGAACCTTGGGCGCGCATGTTTGGCCTGATGATCATCGCCTACTCCCTGGCCTATCACGTGGCGGGATGGACCGGCGCGCGCACCTATATGCGGGCCTCGGTAGTGCTGCGCCTCGCGTCCCCGCTGGCGATCGGGGTTCTGGTGCTCCACGACGACCTGCCCAAGGCGTGGATGGCCATCGGCCTGATCGACCTGGCCGGCGCGATCTGGACCGCCATCGAACTGAACTGGCGCCCCAAGGCCAAGCCCGTCTAGGGCCTGCTGCATCCGTGTGAAACGGTTATCGGGCCGGACTCCCTGGACCCGTTCGCCAGCGGGTCCAGGCGAAGGCCGCCAGCCAGCAGACCATCGCCCAGGCCGCGCCCACGCACCAGCCGGCCAGCACATCGCTGGCCCAGTGCACGCCCAGATAGATCCGGCTCAGCCCCACCAGCAATGACAGGGTCACCGCCGCGCCCAGCGCCAGGGCCTTGAGCCGCTTGCGCTGGGCAAACCGGGCGCCCAGCGCGCCCAGGGTCAGGAACACCACGGCCGACAGCATGGCGTGGCCTGAGGGGAAGCTGGCATTGACCGCCTCGACGGCGCGGTAGTCAAAATCGGGGCGCTCACGCCCGAACATCTGCTTCAGGCCCTGACTGATCGCCAGACCGCCCCCGGCCCCGACCATCAGCAGCAGCCCCTCGCCCCAGCGTCTGAGGCAGGCCAGCACGCCGAAGGCCAGCAGGATGAGCAGGGTCAGCACGGCCAGCGAGCCCAGGGAGGTGATGTCGACGGCCGCCACGTGCAGCCAGTCGGGGCCGATCAGGTCACGCGGCCGCCCGGGCTGACGCAAGGCGTCGAGGATGGCCAGATCGATGACCCGGGTCTCGCCCTCGGCCACCTCATCGGCGATCGACAGAAAGGCCATGGCCGACAGGGCGGCGACCAGCAGGGCGGCGGTTGCGCCCAGTTCACGCCGCGCCGCCCTCAGTAAGGCCGGCAGGTCACGTGGCAGATCAAAGGAGGAAAACAGCGGCATGGTGCCTCAACGCGCAAGGTCAAGCTTGGCTCCCGTGCCCGACGGGTCGCGACGCCCCGCCCCGCCCCGCGGCTATCGCCGGCAGCGCGTCAACGACCAGTACGTCATGGCGTCCATCGCCACGGGCCTGATCGGCTCGGTGGTCATCGCCAACCGCTAAAAAGTGAGCATCAGGGGGCGTCGCATCGCGGCACCCCCTTCCCCTACCCTAGGTCAAGGCGCTAATTGGGTGGAATGCCCGAGTTCGCCGAAACCAGCTCCGCCGCCGATCCCCTGATCACCCTGGTCCCCGACAAGTGGGTGACGCTCCGCGACGCGTTCGGCGTCGACAGCGACATGAAGGTTCCGGCCTTCAGCCATCGCGACAGCCACGTGCCGGATATCGATCCGTCGTACAAATTTGATCCGCAGACGACCAAGGCCGTCTGCGCCGGCTTCGCCAATGACCGTCGCGTGATGGTCCAGGGCTATCACGGCACCGGCAAGTCGACCCACATCGAGCAGATCGCAGCGCGGCTGAACTGGCCGCTGGTGCGCGTCAACCTCGACAGCCACATCAGCCGCATCGACCTGATCGGCAAGGACGCCATCGTCCTCAAAGAAGGCAAGCAGGTCACCGAATTCCGCGAAGGCATCCTGCCCTGGGCGCTGCAGCGCCCGGTCGCCCTGGTGTTCGACGAATATGACGCCGGCCGGCCCGACGTGATGTTCGTGATCCAGCGCGTGCTCGAGGCCGGCGGCAAGCTGACCCTGCTGGACCAGAACCGCGTCATCCGCGCCAACCCGTATTTCCGGCTGTTTGCGACGACCAACACCATCGGTCTGGGCGACACCACGGGCCTCTATCACGGCACCCAGCAGATCAATCAGGGCCAGATGGACCGCTGGAGCATCGTCACGACGCTCAACTATCTGGAACACGACGTCGAGGCCGCCATCGTGCTGGCCAAGAACCCGAGCTATGACAGCGTCGAGGGCAAGCGCACGATCTCGGCCATGGTCCGGGTCGCCGACATGACCCGCAACGCCTTCATGAACGGCGACATCAGCACCGTCATGAGCCCGCGCACCGTGATCACTTGGGCCCAGAACGCCGAGATCTTCGACCACGACATCGCCCTGTCGTTCCGCCTGACCTTCCTCAACAAGTGCGACGAGCTGGAGCGCCCCACCGTGGCCGAGTTCTTCCAGCGCGCGTTCGGAACGGATCTGCCGGAGAGCGCGGCGCGAGTGAAGGTGGCCTGATGCGCAAAGCGGCGACATCAAGCTGGCTGGCGCGGGGGCTGTTGCTCCTTGGCCTTGTCATGCTGCTCGCCGCGCCGCTGTCCACCGCCACGGCCAGGCCGATGGACTGCTGCATGGACGCGCCCTGCCACGACGTCGGCAAGGCGACCTGCCCTGACGTCTGCGTCGTCGCGTGCCAGATCGTGGTTCCGCCGGAGCAGCTGATTTCCGAGCCCGTTGGCCGCTATGCGCCCTTAGCCGCGCTTGGGCTGGTCGACATACCTTCGGGCCGATTGATTGCGCCGGACCTTCCCCCACCCCGCTGAACCCGACTTCGGACGATCCCCAATCACTCTGAAAATCGGAAACTCAACATGAAACGCATCTTCACCACCGCAGCCCTGATGCTGCTGGCCTCGGCCACCGCCGCCTATGCGGCCGCGCCCGACGCCGTGACCAAGGTCATCGAAGCCTGCTGCGCTCTCGGCGCAGCGTGCTGCAACGGCGGTCCTTGCTGCTGATCTAGCCGTCTAGGCCGGACGGGACGCCCGCCTCGCAAGGGGCGGGCGTTTTACTGGGGCCTCAAGCCGCTCGCGGCGTGATCTTCGCCAACTCGGCGCCCATCTTCCGCTTCTGCTCCATCAGGTCGTAGCTGTTCTGCAAACGCAGAAAGAAGCCTTCTGACAAACCCCAGTAGCGTGTGAGTCGCAGGTCGGTATCGGCGGTGACAGCGCGCTTGCCCAGCACGATCTCGTTGATCCGGCGCGGCGGCACGCCGATGGCACGGGCCATGGCGTTCTGGCTCATACCGATGGGCTTGAGAAACTCTTCCAGCAGGATATCGCCGGCAGAGGGATTAGGCAGCCAGTCGGCGGAGTCGATTTCAATGGTAGTCGCAAATTTCGACATCGTAGGCGTGCCCTTCGCTCCAACGGAAACAGATCCGCCATTGCTGGTTGATCCGTATCGAATGCTGACCTTCTCGATCTCCCGACAACGCCTCGAGCCTGTTTCCGGGCGGGAGACGCAGATCATCCACGTGTTCCGCCGCATCTAGAGAACGCAGCTTACGCATGGCGTTCGCCTGAATGTCTGGCGGCAATCTGCGGGACCGGCCGCCCTGCCAGATCCTGTCGACCTCGCGGTTCACGAAGCCTTTGATCATGGTCCGCACCTATAACGCATAACGTTATAAGGGTCAATTTCTGTAGGCATTGCCCGGCCCGAACCGAAAAGCGCGACCCTGTCGCGAACGCTCGAAAATACACCCATTGGATGTATTGTGATAGACACGACTTGAGGGCGTCTAATGCCTTTAAGCATAGAGCACCCCTACAGCTTCACCCCAAACCTCGGCCCTACAGCCATCATCGCCCCGTAGAGCACGATCGTCAGGACGCAGCCGGCCAGCAGGGCGGGCCAAAAGCCGAGGCCGCGTCGCAGCAGGGCCGGGATGACCAGGAACATCGGCAGGGACGGCAGCACGTACCAGAAGGTGGCCTCGACATGGCTGGCCATGCGGACCACGTCGCGGGTGTCGCGCCACAGCCAGATCATGCCCAGGATCGAGATCAGCGGCAGCGAGGCCACCAGGGCCCCAAAGCCCGGCGACTTGCGGGCAATTTCCGAAATGGCGGCGATGATCAGGCCCGAGAGGGCGGCCTTGAGGATGAGATACAACATCCGGCTGTTGTCCGCGCTCCAACCCTTGCCGACAAGACCCGGCACCCGGAACCTTGGCGACTGGCGGCTCGTTGATCCTTCCAAAGCCTCAGGAGCCCGAGCATGACCGACATCACCTACACTATCGTCGAACACGACGGCGGCTGGGCCTACAAGCTGGGCGACGTGTTTTCGGAAACCTATCCCAGCCACACCGCCGCCTTGGCCGCCGCCCAGCGGGCCGCAGGCGAGCAGGAGGTCTCGGGCGAGACCACCGGCATCAGCTATGAAGACGCCAAGGGCCAGTGGCGCGAAGAGATCGCGGCGGGCGACGACCGGCCCACGACCCACGTCGTCGACAGCCAATAGCGGCTTAGGGCGACTGGCCCCTGTCTTGCTCCCGAAAGCTCCGACGAGCCATTTCGAGACAGGGTCCACGCCGATGTTCGCCAAGAAGAAAGACACCCCCGCCCCCGTCGCCCTGGCGATGCAGGAGTCTCCGCGCGCCCAGGCGGCCCAGAGCGCCACGGCTGCGCCGGTCGCACGGGCCAAGCCGGCCTCGATGATCGCCCAGGGCGTCACCATCAAGGGCGATGTGGTCGGCGACGGCGAACTGCACCTGGACTGCGTGGTCATGGGCGACATTCGCGTCGGCAAGCTGATCCTGGGCCCCAACAGCCAGGTCGAGGGCAGCGTCACCGCCCAGGTGATCGAGATCCACGGCAATGTGCTGGGCAGTGTCACCGCCCAGGCCGTGCGTCTTTACGGGACCGCGCGGGTGGATGGCGACATCACCCACGAGCAACTGGCCATGGACACCGGCGCCGAGTTTCACGGCCGCAGCCTGAAGTTCCAGCGCCCGGCGCCCGTCGCCGCCGCAGCGCCAAGCCACGTTCCGCCGATGCCGCAAGGCGCGCCGGCCTACGTCGCCCAGCACTGAGCGTTTTCCGATAAGTGTGAAACGGCTATCGGATCGAAAAACGCTCTAGACTTCTGTTTTAGAGCCCTTTCCGACCCGGATGAAGCCATCCGGTCGGAAAGGGCTCTACGCCGAACGGTGGGATGGCGAGCTGTGGCACACGCGCCACGCCTCGTCGTCTTCGCCCGTCACGCCCGGAACGCTCACGCTTCTGGCGGCTTAGTTAGGGCAGTGGACGGTCGTCTTGACCGCCCTCAAGGACCCTGACCCATGGCCGGCAAGACCCTGACACTTGTGCCACCCGCGTCGAACGTCGCCGCGCTCTATGATCTGGGGCGCGGCCCCGAGACAACGGCGCAACGCGTCAAACGCCTGCAGGCCGAGGCCCGCATGCTGGCCCGCGAGGAAGTTGAACGCCTGGATCGCGGCATGATGGACTTGGCCGTGCTGGCGGCCGAGATCGCCTCGGGCGGCGAGGCCTATCCTGCGGGCCTGCGCGAAATGGCCAGCCGCATCGCCGCCGACCTGCCCCAGAAGGCCCAAGGCCTGCGCACCCTGGTCAGCCGGACGTTCTGACAAAGACGGGGGGTCCGCCATCGGGGCCCCTCCGCCATCACGAGGAAGAAGGCGGAAGAACCCCGCGGCTCCCCGCCGTTTGGTGGGGGGACGGGACGGCGGGATGCTCGGGCCGGCGTGGCTATTCACCATCCGGGCTATTGCGTGCAAATGCAGCTACGAGCCGTCCCGCCGGCCGGATGCGCCGAAATGTCGCGGCGCGGCGTAAACGGTCAGCCGACCGCGTTAGCCATCTTCCGCAGGCGGCGGGCCAGATCCTCGGGCCGGTCGGCGATCTGGTCGAACAGGGCCTGGACCTCGGCTTCATGGAATCCGGCCGCCCGCAGAGTGCGCCAGGCGCCGGCTAGAACCGCCTCGGCGATCTCGATCCGGTCCTCGCCGGACACCGGCGTGTCAGGCCGACAGGCGAAGGCCGCCGCGAAGGCGGAACCGGGCGCAACAGACAGGATCGAGGCGGCGGACATCGGCATGCTCCCTTGGATGGCGCGCCATAATGTTCTTCTTTTGTTCGCCATGGCAAGCCCCTTTGCGGCCGCAGGAAAAAAGCCCCGGAGCAGGGCCTCCAGGGCTTTGCATGATCTCTGTGTCGCGAAGGTTCCGCGACCTCGGGCGGCGCGCCGGATCTCCCGAAGCCTGCCGCCGACGCGAAGCGCTACGACGTCCAGGCCGATGACCTGGAGCTATAATCCAATAAAAACAAGATATTAGGGGGAGACCGGCCTGCCTAGCGGCAGACCGTCCGCTCGTAGACGACGCCGCTGCGGCGGTCATAGTCGCGGGTGGTCCAGCAGTCGCTGCGGTCGTCGTCATCGTCGTCACGCCCATAGTAGCGCGGCGGCGGGGGCAGCGGGGCGTAGCCGTAACCATAGCCGCGACCCGGCCGGGCATAGCGGCCATCATTGTCATTGCTGCTGGCGATCGCCGCGGCCAGGGCCAGACCCAGAACGCCGACCACGATGGCCGCCTCGGTCTTGCCGCCGCCGTCGTGGTCATGGTCATGGTCATGGTGGCGATGATGGCGACGCGAGTCTGCCGAGGCCGTGGTCGCTGCGGCGACCATCGAAAGCGCGGCGAGGCCGGCCGCGACCCGGCCCATCACGGTGCTGATCCTGCGGGCCATCAGCCCCTCCCCTTCGTCTCGATCCGCCCGGCAGCGGCTTGCCTGATACCGAGAAGGCAATCTCGCGCCGCCTGCCTGAACCGCACCTGAACGAATGTGGGCGCGCAAATCCGGCGCCGGTTTGTTCACTATTTGCCGCCAAGGTCTGAGCGTTCGGCGGATTGGCATTCGTCGGCGGGTCGACCAGCGGAGGCTTCCATGACCAGCAACTTGGCGTACAAGACGGGCGAAGCCCTTCAGGTTCTGTCGTTTGAGGTCGGAACCCAGACCTATTGTGTGCCGGTCAATTCGGTTCGCGAGATCCGCGGCGTAACCCCGCCGACCCAGCTTCCCGACGCCCCGCCCTATGTGCGCGGCGTGATCAATCTGCGCGGCCAGGTCATGCCGGTCATCGACCTGTCGGCCCGTCTGGGCAAGGGCGTGGCCGAGGACGGTCCCCGCCAGGTCATCATCGTCATCGAGAGCGGCAACGACGTGGCCGGGCTGCTGGTGGACGCGGTCTGCGACAGCTTCATCGTCAACGCCGACCAGATCAATCCGCCGCCGTCGATGGGCGAAGAGAACTCGCCCCTGGTCTCGGCGGTGATCACCTCGGAAACCGGCATGACCGTGCTGCTGTCGGTCGGCCACATCATTCCCGAGCGGGCCAGCGCCGCTGCGGCCGCCGCCGCCATCGCGGCCTGAGGCCTCTGCCCCGACAACAATTCGAACAATTGTTCGACCCAGCCCCTTCCGCTCGCCCCTGAGGGGGCGATAGACTCCCCGCCATTACAGGGAGAGAGCGAATGAAGGCGGCTGTGCTGCGCGAGGTGGGCAAACCCCTCCAGATCGAAACCGTTTCCATCAGCAAGCCGGGCCCGCGCGAGGTGCTGATCCGCACCAAGGCCGCCGGGGTCTGCCATTCCGACCTGCACTTCGTCGAAGGCTCCTATCCCCACCCCCTGCCCGCCGTGCTGGGTCACGAGAGCGCCGGCATCGTCGAGGCGGTCGGCTCAGAAGTCCGCACCGTCAAGGTCGGCGACCACGTCATCACCTGCCTCAACCCCTATTGCGGCCACTGCGAGGTCTGCCTGACCGGCCACCTCAACCTGTGCGTCAGCCCCGAGACCCGCCGCGCCAAGACCGACGAACCGCGCCTGTTCCGCGAGGACCTCTCCGGGGCCGGTGACACCAGGATGGCCCAGTTCCTGAACCTGTCGTCCTTCGCCGAGATGATGCTGGTGCACGAGCACGCCTGCGTCGCCATCCGCCGCGACATGCCCTTCGACCTAGCCGCCCTGATCGGCTGTTCAGTGATGACCGGCGTCGGCGCGGTGATCCACACCTCCAGCGTGCGTCCGGGCGAGACCGTGGCCGTGATCGGCTGCGGCGGCGTCGGCCTGGCCACCATCAATGGCGCGGCCATCGCCGGGGCCGGCCGGATCATCGCCATCGACCGCATGGCCTCCAAGCTGGAACTGGCCCGCCAGTTCGGGGCCACCGACCTGATCAATGCCGACGACGGCGACGTGGTCAAACAGGTGCAGGAACTGACCGGCGGCGGCGTGCAGCACAGCTTCGAGGCCATCGGCCTGAAGATCACCGCCGAGCAGTCATTCAAGATGCTGCGCCGGGGCGGCACCGCCAACATCATCGGCATGATCCCGGTCGGCACCAAGATCGAGCTCACGGGCTCCGACTTCCTGGGCGAGAGGCGCATCCAGGGCAGCTATATGGGCTCCAACCGCTTCCCGGTCGACATGCCCCGACTGGTCGACTTCTACATGTCGGGCAAGCTGAAGCTGGACCAGATGATCTCGCGGCGGATCAAGCTGGAGGAGATCAATTCGGCCTTCGACGAGCTGAAGCGCGGTGAGTTGGCGCGGTCGGTGATCGTGTTCGACTGAGGGGTCTCTGAGACCTTTCGCACAGACTTTTCCGCCCTCCCATCCGACCCCGGCCATCGCCGGGGTCACAGCCTCCTGCAAGCGCAGAAGCCGGCGGGGTAACCAGCGCATGGCTGCGGCAAGCCGCCCCCCTGTCGGGCGTCGTTAAGGGCTCATCTGCGCTGGTGCGACAAAATGCCCGTTTCAGCTGCTCCCAAACAGATTGGCTATATCCAAACAGCAAGTGCAGGTTTTTTCGCCCAAACACCCGCTACTAAAATGGGTATTTTTTCGACATATTGAATATATCACATACCATCCTCAGAAATAGAAACGCGCACATCTCCATATCTTCTACACTATAAAATTCATCCTGTAGAATTTGGCAGTTTTCACCGCGAGACATATAAATAAATTAAATACAAGAGCTGACTTTTCCTCACTGAATACTTTTGGTTTAGACCTGAAAAGAAGCGACGCTGAAGTCCGATAACTTCCTGTTTACCAACCTCGCCCTCCTCTCCCCCTCAAAGGAGCCCGGCTGACCCGGGCAGGGGAGCAACAGATATGTCGAAAACCACCAAGCCGGGCGCCCTCGTCGCCTGCGTCCTGGCCCTCGCTGCAGCGCCGCTCAGCGCCCACGCTGATGCCGCCAAGGACATGCAGGTTGCGGGCCGGGCCCTGACCTTCCTCGAAAACGCTCCGACCGGCAAAGCCACGCTGGGCGTGGTCTTCGATCCGTCCAAACCCGCCTCGGTGGCCGAGAAGAATGCGGTCATGGCCGCGATCGGCGGCGGACTGAGCGCCGGTGCCCTGACCCTCACCGGCAAGCCTGTCGAAGCCGGCGACATCGCTGGCGTTTCGGGTGTCGCGGCGCTCTACATCACCACCGGCGTCAATGCCGGCCCGGTCGGCGCCGCCGCCAAGGGCAAGAAGATCATTACCATCGGTTCGGACATAGCCTGCGTCACCAGCGGCGCCTGCGTGATGAGCGTCTCGGCCGATCCCAAGGTGGAAATCGTGGTCAGCCGCTCGGCGGCCGCCGCAGTCGGCGCGGTCTTCAAGGCCGCCTTTCGCATGATGATCCGCGAAGTCTGACCCCTGCCCAGGAAAGAGACAAACTCATGAAAAACAATCTCTTCGCCGGCGCTTCGGTCGGCATCATCCTTCTCGCCTCGGCCACCGCCGCCTCAGCCCAGTCGATCGACTACGGCGCGATGGAACAGCTGTTCAACGAGCCCGTCACCACCTCGGCAACCGGCTCGCCGCAGCGCTCGAGCCAGGCCCCGGTCGATATGACCATCATCTCGGCCGCCGACATCAAGCGCTCCGGGGCGACGGACATTCCCACCATCGTGTCGCGCGCCGCCGGTGTCGACATCCTGGCCTTCGCCGCCGGCGCGGCCGAGCTCAGCGTGCGCGGCTATAACCAGGCCCGCTCGCCGCGGATGTTGGTCCTGATCAACGGCCGCCAGGTCTATCTCGACCACTTCGGCTATACCGACTGGGCCACCCTGCCGATCGCGCTGGAAGAGATCCGCCAGATCGAGCTGGTTCGCGGCCCCAACAGCGCCCTGTTCGGCTTCAACGCCGTCTCGGGCGTGATCAACATCATCACCTACAACCCCAAATACGACGACACCAACAGCATCACCCTGCAGGCCGGCACGCTCGGCTATGCCTCGGGCAATATTATCAAGACCGTGGCTGTGGGGCCGGTAAAGGCCCGCGTCTCGGTCGGCGCCCACCAGCAGGACGAGTGGAGCAATGCTGGCTCCTCAGTGCCCCTGCCGCTGCTGTCCGATCCCTGGAAGATTTATGCCGCGTTCGATGCGGTGACGGAGCTGTCGTCGAAAACCGACCTGCGCATTGAAGGCAACTGGTCCAATTCG
Organism: Caulobacter sp.; assembly: GCA_031415995.1. Classification (GTDB taxonomy): domain Bacteria; phylum Pseudomonadota; class Alphaproteobacteria; order Caulobacterales; family Caulobacteraceae; genus Caulobacter. The sequence continues at coordinate 26,055 of JANOSS010000009.1, forward strand.
GGCCAGACTGAAATGCTGTCGGGCTACAACTATGTCCCCCACAAGGTGAAGACCGACTCCATCAAGGCCACCCTGATCTCCGACACGCCCTATGGCGCGATGGAGGCGCAGTTCTATCTGAACCAGCTCGACTCGACCGCCCTGCCCCTGCGCTACGAAAACAATATCTGGGTCGCCAAGGTCCAGAACCTGGTCAAGATCGGCTCGGACCACACCCTGCGCGTCGCCCTCGAATATCGCGACAACGAGGTCAATACGACGCCAGTCCGCGGCGGCATGGTCCGCTACAAGGTCCTGGCTCCGTCGGCGATGTGGAACTGGGCCGCTACGGACAAGATCACCCTGACCGCCGCCGCCCGCCTCGATAGCCTCAAGCTTAGCCGCATAGGCGTGTTCCCGGCCGGCGTCAGGCTGACCAGCAACAGCGACTGGGACCAGTCGATCAAGGAGGTCAGCGTCAATCTCGGCGCCGTGGTCCTGCTGTCGGACGAAGGCACCCTGCGCCTGCTGGCCGCGCGCGGTGTTCAGGCCCCGACCCTGGTTGAACTGGGATCGCGTCAGGTCCTGCCGACCACCGCGCCACCGATCGGCATCGCCACCCTGGGCAACCCCGAACTGCAGCCGGCCATCATCACCAGCTATGAGGCGGCCTACGAGCACGCCCTGACCAAGCTTGACGCCCGCGTGGCGGTCAAGCTGATGGTGCAGACCACCGAAGACGTGAAAAGCGGCGTTTCCCGGCTGCAGATCGACGTTCCGGCCACGGCCACCACCTACGCCGCCCTGACCTATTTCAACATCGGCAAGTCCGAAATGAAGGGCTTCGAGGTCTCGGGATCGGGCAAGTTCGGCGATGGGTTCCGCTGGAACGCCGACACCACCTATGTCGACATCACCGATACGACCCTGCCCGGCTATAGCGCGGTCCGTCGTCTGATCGCCTTTGGCGACAGCTCACCCAAGTGGCGGAGCAATCTGGGTCTGGGCTGGGCCAACAGCAGTTGGACCGTGGACGGCTACGTCAAGCGGGTGTCCAAGTTCAACTCCTACACCTCGACCCAGACGCTTGAGCCGGTCAAGGGCTACACCACCGTGGCCGGCCGGGTTGCCTATGACCTGAAGTCGGGGATCACCCTGGCCTTGAACGGCCAGAACCTGATGCGCGAGAGCCAGGCCCAGACCAAGGGCATCAGCGGCCTGCGGGCAGAGCGCCGGGTCATCTTCGGCGTGACCAAGAGCTGGTAGCCGCCGACTAACGCTGGAGAGCCAGGGGCCCCGCCGCAAGGCGGGGCCCGTTTCCGTTGGCCATCCGCCTGGGCGAGGTACCTGCGGCTGACAGGGTCCCGCCCCCGCCTTGGCCCGCAAGCCCTGGCCCACCCAGGGCGGCATTGAGTTTGGGTGGGAATTACGGTGACGGAATTACGGTGGGAATTACGGAATTACGGTGGGAATTACGGAATTACGGTGACAGTGCACTCAATAGGATTGGGGAATGGTGCGGAAGTCGATCCCTCCGCTCGATGCGAGATCAACTCCGTGCGCGAAGTAAGCGCACCACCAAAGTAGTCACCAGCATCGGGATTTTCAGGCCAGCGGCGAAACCTCTCACCCTCCCACCGCTTCGCGGCGGGCCCCGCCCTCTCTCTATGAGAGAGGGGTTCCGTGCGCCGGCCTCCATCCCCGTGCTCGCACGGGGATAGCCCCGCCCCGCCCCCAACAAATTCAACGCCCTAAGGCCCCGACCCAGCGTCACGATGCAAAATCGACGCAGCCCCCTGCAAAACCCCCGCATACTACCTCTCGTCCCGTCACTGGGGAGGCCGTCCAGCTGGCGACCTGACGGGTGGCGGGGGTGGTTGTGCGGGTCGTGCTCGCCAAACCGTTGTCGAAGGACCCGCTCGGGTCTGGTCGGCGGAGCGTGGCTAGCCCCTCATCGGGGCGGCGGGCGCTCCGGACCGGGCTCCAGCCTCGCGGGACAAACCTTTAGCGACGGCGGCGAGCGCTGCAGGCGCGGGCTGAAATCGCCTGCGCGGTCCGGAGGGGTCGCTTCCCTTCCGCCCGCCTGGGGCCTCTGATCGGAAGCGGGTTAAGACCCCGCGCCCCGAAGGCTCACTGGATAACGACCGCGCGGAGCGCTCCGGCCACGGCCGAAACGGTACTCCTCTACAAACCTCCTCCGGGCCTGGCCCGGACGCTCCGCCGCCTCCCCAAGTTTCTCGGGGCCACACTTGCCGGTCAAACCGGCGAGGATGCGAACCTGTATCCGCGTGGCGGCCACGGGATGACACCACGCTGGGCTCCCCCTAGGCTGGTGCCGCCAGTCAGGGATTCTCGCCGCATGACCAACACCCTTCGCCGCTCCGCCTCGCTGATCGCCTTCGCGGCGGCGCTGGTCGCCTCGTCCGCCCCCCTCTCCCAGGCCTGGGCGGCCGCAAAGACCGATCACGCCGGGACCGTGCGCAAGCTGGTCGGCTCGCCGGCCTTCAAGAAGGCGGCCGAGAAGCTCGACGCCGACTTTGACCGCACCATCGCCGACGTCATCACCCTGACCGAGATCCCCGCCCCGCCCTTCAAGGAAGAGGCGCGCGCCAAGGCCTATCTGGAGATGCTCAAGGCCCACGGCCTCAGCGACGTGACGATGGACGCCGAGGGCAATGTGATGGGCGTTCGGCCCGGCACGGCGACCAGGGGCAAGGGGCCGTTCGTGGTCATCGCCGCCCACCTCGACACCGTCTTTCCCGAAGGCACCGACGTGAAGGTCAAGCGCGAGGGGACCCGGCTGATGGCCCCCGGCATCGGCGACGACACCCGCGGCCTGGCCACCCTGCTGGCCTATGTGCGGGCCATGGACGCCGCCGGCATCAAGACCAAGAGCGACATCCTGTTCGTCGGCAATGTCGGCGAGGAAGGCCCCGGCGACCTGCGCGGCGTGCGCTATCTGTTCAACAAGAGCGCCTTCAAGGGCAGGATCACCGCCTTCTTCTCGATGGACGGTTCGGACCCCTCGCGCATCGTCGACGCCGGCACCGGCTCCAAGCGTTACCACGTCACCTTCAAGGGTCCGGGCGGCCACAGCTATGGGGCCTTCGGAACCGTCAATCCGATGACCGCCATGGCCAAGAGCGTGGTCGATCTGTACGCGGTCGAAACGCCAAAGGATCCCAAGACCACCTATTCGGCCAGCGTCACCGGCGGCGGCACCTCGGTCAATTCGATCCCGCACGAGGTCTTTATGGAGTTCGACATGCGCTCGGAGAGCGCCGAGGAACTGGACAAGCTCGACAAGACCCTGATCGGCATTCTGGATGGCGCGGTGGCGGCCGAGAACGCGGCGCGCTCCACCCGGTTTGGCAAGATCAGCTATGATCCCAAGGTGATCGGCGAGCGTCCGGCGGGCAAGACCCCGGCCGAGCAGCCGATCGTGGGCCTGACGGCGGCAGCCGTCACCGCCTTTGGCTTCAAGCCCGAGCACGGCGCCTCCTCGACCGACTCCAACATCCCCATGAGCCTGGGTATCCCCGCCGTGACCATCGGTTCGGGCGGCAAGGCCGGCCGGGCCCACGCCCTCGACGAATGGATCGACATCGAGAAGGGCGAAAGCCTGAAGGGCATGCAGGTCGGTCTGGCCGCGCTGCTGGCCGTGGCCGGCGTGGACTAGGCGCTCACGGCGGGGCCGACTGTCACGCCAACGCCATAGGGGAGCGGTATCTGGTCCAGACCAAACAGGACGAGGTTTCCCGTGAGCGCGATCGACCGCCGCCATCTGATGTTATCGGCGGTCGGGGCGCTGAGCGCGCCGCCGGCCATCGCCCGGGCGCTGGCCATCGACGCCGACGTGCGGCGCGGGACCCTGGACGACGTCGAGCACGTGGTGATCCTGATGCAGGAGAACCGCTCGTTCGATCACTATTTCGGCGGCCTGAACGGTGTGTGCGGCTTTGCCGACCGCTTTCCGATCCCGGTCGCCGATATCCCGGGCCGCACGAGCAAGACGGTCTGGACCCAGGCCAACGGGAAATCCGCCGAAGGCCCGCCGCTGATCGCGCCCTTCCCGCTGAGCAGCGCCCAGACCTTCGCCCATATGCGGGTCGAGGGCACGCCCCACAGCTGGCCCGACGCCCAATATGCCTGGGATCAGGGCCGCATGGACCGCTGGCCGGAAAGCAAGCACGCCCACGCCATGGGCTATTACCGGCGTGAGGACATCCCGTTCCAGTACGCCCTGGCCGACGCCTTCACGCTCTGTGACGCCTATCACTGCGCCACCCAGACCGGCACCAACACCAACCGCCTGTTCCTGTGGGGCGGGACCAATGATCCCTTTGGCCGTGACGGCGGCCCCTCGATCTCCAACTCGCACGACGAGCTGGCCACCAAGGGCGGGGCGGCCGAGGGCTATCGCTGGAGCACCTATGCCGAGCGCCTGCTGGCCGCCGGGATCACCTGGCGCGTCTATCAGGACATGGACGACAACTTCACCGACAACCCGATGGCCGGATTCCAGAGCTTCCGCGACAGCCATGCCAAGGCGCCGGGCGCCGATCCGCGTCTGGCGGAACTGGGCCTGTCGACCCGCAAGCTGGACGGCCTGCGCGAGGATGTGCTGAATGGGACCCTGCCGCAGGTGTCCTACCTGGTGGCCGCCGCCGCCGATTCCGAGCATCCCGGCCCGTCCAGCCCCGCCCAGGGCGCCGACTACACCGCCCGGGTGCTGGACGCCCTGACCGCCAATCCCAAGGTCTGGGCGCGGACGGTGCTGCTGGTGATGTTCGACGAGAACGACGGCTTCTTCGACCACGTCCCGCCGCCCTCCCCGCCGTCGCGCGATCCGGCCCGGCCGGGCGCTGTGCTGGGCGGCTCGACGGTCGACACCTCGGCCGACTACCACCAGGTGCGCAACCCTGCCGAGGCCAAGGACGAGCGCGACGACCTGATGGGCCGTCCCTATGGCCTGGGTCCGCGCGTGCCGATGTACGTGATCTCGCCCTGGAGCCGGGGCGGCTGGGTCAACAGCCAGGTGTTCGACCACACCTCGGTCATCCGGTTGCTGGAAACGCGGTTTGGGGTGATGGAGCCCAACATCTCGCCTTGGCGGCGCGCGGTGTGCGGCGACCTGACCAGCGCCTTCGACTTCCGCACGCCCAACACCAAGCCGTTCGTGGCCGACCTGCCCAAGACCCTGGAAGACGCCCGCCGCGCCGGCGCCCTGCCGGGCCGCACCACGCCGCCGACCCCGCCCCTGCCGCTGGTCCCGCAGCAGGCGGCAGGACCGCGCCTGTCGCGCGCCCTGCCCTACAGCCTCGAGGTCGCCGAGGGCTCGCGGGAGGGCGCTGTCCTGCTGCGGTTCGCCAATGCCGGCAAGGCCGCCGCCGTGCTGCATGTCTATGACCGCCTGCGCCTGGACCAGCCGCCGCGCCGCTACACGATCGAGCCGGGCAAGAGCCTGGAAGACGCCTGGCCGACCGGCGCCTATGATCTGTGGATCCTGGGCCCCAACGGCTTCCACCGCCACCTGATCGGCGCCGCGCCCCAGACCGAGCCGGTGGTCGAGGTCGCATCCGATCCTTCCAGCCGCACCCTGACCCTGACCCTGCGCAATGACGGCCCGACGGCGCGCCGGATGGTCGTCACGCCCAAGCCCGCCGGTCCGGCGTGGCGCATCACGCTCAAGCCCGGCCAGGCCGCCAAGCGCGTCTGGCCGCTGAAGTCGACCGGCGGCTGGTACGACCTCTCGGCGCGGATCGAGGGCGAGGCCGGCTATCTGCGACGCCTGGCCGGACGGCTGGAAAACGGCGCTGACTCGTTCACCGACCCGCTGATGGCAGGCGCGGCGCTGATGGATCAGTCAAGCTAAAGCCCATTTCGCCCGACCCTGATAAAACCATCAGGTCGGAAAGCTCTAACGCAACTTGGGGGCACCTTCGGTCCGCAGTTCGGCCAAGGCCAGCTTGGGGGTGGCCTCGGAGGCCAGGACCGAACCGCCATCGGCCAGCATCCGGTCGATGCGCGACTTCTTGGCCTTGAACGACGCCAGCTCGCCGCCGCTCAGGATGGTGCCCTGTGGCACCTTGGCCCCGATCGGATTGACCCGCTGGCCGTTCAGCCAGACTTCGTAGTGCAGATGGGGACCGGTCGACATGCCGGTCGAGCCGACATAGGCCACGACCTGACCCTGGCGAACGCGCATGCCGGCCTTGATGCCCGGGGCATAGCGCGAGATGTGGGCATAGCCGGTATCCCACTTGCCGGCGTGGCGAATGCGCAGCCAGTTGCCGTAGCCGCTCCAGCGGCGGGCCTCGACCACGACGCCGTCGCCGGCCGCCAGGATCGGGGTACCGGTGCCGGCGCCGAAGTCGACGCCCTTGTGGGCGCGGTTGAAGCCCAGGACCGGGTGGCGGCGCGCGCCGAAGGTCGAGGTGATCCGGGCACCGTCGACCGGCGTCCGCAGCAGGAAGCCCTTGATGTTCTTGCCCGTCTCGTCAAAGAACTGAGACTTGCCGTCGCGCTCGAAGCCATAGAAGCGCTGGCCCTTGACCTCGGCATATTCCAGATCTCCGGCCTCGATGGTGCGGCCGCTCTCGGTGACCTTGCGGTCGAACACCAGGCAGAACTTGTCGCCTTCGTGGATGTCCCGCGAAAAATCGATCTTGTGGGAGAACAGCTTGGCCGCGTCGCTGATCACCCGGGGCGTGCCGCCCACATTGGCGACGCTTTCATAGAACGAGCCGTTCATCTCGCCGCAGGCGACCTTGGTCTCGTCGGTGACCTTTTCCTCGAGCTCGCGCAGCTTCAGGGCGCCGTCGAAGGTGCGCGAAACGGTCAGGGTCGAGGACGGACTGGTGCGCATCGACAGGCCGATCAGGCGGGCGGGGCCACCCACGCCACCACTACGACCAATGCGGCGCTGGGCGATGGCGGCTTCGAAGGCCATGCCGGCCTTGATGTTGACGGTGTCGATCACGCCATGCAGGGCGGCGACCACCTGACGGGCTTCTTCCGGCGCGACGCCGGCGCGCTCGACGGCATTTTCGAGGGTCTCGCCGGGACGCACCTTGACGGGGATGCTTTGGGGACGATCGAAGCCGGGCTGAGCTTCGGCGCTGGCGAAGGCGATATGCTGCAGGGCGACGAGGGCGGCCGGGTCCAGCGCGGCCTTGACGGGAGTCGGGACGTCAGCGGCCGTCAGCTTCCAGCCCAGGCCCAGAGCGGCCAGGCCGGCGACGGCGGTGAACAGCCGGGGCGCCAGGCGAAGAGTCGGGCGTCGCGGATCAAATTCTTGCATCGGTCCCCCGTCGGTTTCGATGCCGCGCAAGGTCAAAATGACACGGCTGGATAGCCCCCCAGCAAACGCTGCGCCGGAACATGGCGGCGGGCCTTTCCTGCGGCAAGCACTATTCTGTGCTTCGGTCGCTTTGTCACGGACGAGGTCGAAGGGCCCGACCCACCAGGGCCCAAGCCTGTGATTGTATAAAGAAAAACGCCCGCCTTTGGGGCGAGCGCTTTGCTTGTTCGAAAAGAATCGATGCGTCGATCAGGCGGCGGCGACTTGCTCGTTCGGATCGCGCAGAACGTAGCCGCGGCCCCAGACCGTCTCGATATGGTGCTTGCCCTGGGCCGAGGCGGCCAGCTTCTTGCGAAGCTTGCAGATGAAGACATCGATGATCTTCAGTTCCGGCTCGTCCATGCCGCCGTACAGGTGGTTGAGGAACATCTCCTTGGTCAGGGTCGTGCCCTTGCGCAGGGAGAGCAGCTCCAGCATCTGATATTCCTTGCCGGTCAGGTGAACGCGATTGCTGTTCACTTCGACCGTCTTGGCGTCGAGATTGACCACGATGTCGCCGGTCTTGATGACCGACTGGGCGTGACCCTTGGAGCGACGGACCACCGCATGGATGCGGGCGATCATTTCGTCCTTGTGGAAGGGCTTGGTCATGTAGTCGTCGGCACCGCCCGAGAAGGTCTTGACCTTCGTGTCGATTTCCGAGGAACCCGACAGGATCATGATCGGCGTGTTCACCTTCGCAACCCGCAGGGTGCGCAGAACATCCAGGCCGCTCATGTCAGGCAGATTGAGGTCGAGCAGGATAAGATCGTAGTCATAGATCTTGCCCAGATCGACGCCTTCTTCGCCGAGATCCGTCGTATAGACGTTGAAGCCTTCAGACTTCAGCATCAGCTCGATGGTCTGCGCCGTTGCGCTGTCATCCTCGATCAACAGTACGCGCATGAGCCCCTCCACGCCACTCGGTGGCGTTATTCGACGTCTCGGCGGAAGCCGCCTGATTAACCCTGCCTGCACTTTGCGGCGAGTTAATTTAAGACTGGTTAATGGTGAATGATCCTGTTGGCAGAATGGTTAATCTGATTTGCGAATCGGGTGCAAGCGGTCGCTGAGTCGCAGCGCAAATTCGTCGGGGATGACTTTCAGACCGGCCAAAGCGGATTTTCCCGCACCGCGAAATCGCTAAAACCCCGTCCCTCCACGGTTATCGCTCCCAGGCTCGACCGGGGTCTGGTTATGGCGCCGTTTAGCCATTCCGGCGCGATTGCGGCGTTCTGTCGCTGCGATTTTTCGAGGGCTCTCGAAGCGCTCTGACCCCGAGCCAGCCGCGCCCGCGACAGCAGGTCGCGGATGAAAGATTCAGTTATCTGCTGGCAGCCATCCGACCTGACGAAGCCTCGCGACAGACGTGCGGGAAACCGGCGCCTGCAGACCGTTGGAAAGCTCCAGCTTGAGATTGCGGCCATCGGCCCGGACGCCGACCACGGCCGACCGCGCCACCCACCACGAGCGGTGCACGCGCATGCCCTCGCGCTCGTCCAGACTGGCGATCACCCGCTCGAACGGACCAGCCACCAGCCGAGACCCGACGGCGGAATGAATCCGAACATAATGATCCTCCATCCGCAGGCAGATCACCTCATCAAGAGTGGCCGCAGCCGAACGCGCCGGCTCAAGGATGGCAAGCGCGGGCGCGGCGGCCAATCCCGGGTTGCGGGTCAGGATCCAGCGCACTCCGACATAGGCCGCCAGCGACGGCGTCGAGATGATTAGGCATTGGCCGTACCAGTCCTGCGCGGTCAGGCCCGACAGACCCGGCCAGAAGCCCCGCGCGATCAGCGACACCATCAGGGCCAGCGGCGCGGCGCCGATCAGCAGACCCGCGCCCAGAGTCACCACCGCCGGGATCCGCCACCGTTCGGCGGCGGCCACGCCAAGGCGCGCCACGAGGCCAAAGATCAGCACCGCGCACCAGGTCGACAGCACCCAGTGAGCGATGCGCACGGCCGCCGAACCATTCAAAAAACTGCCGAACGGCCCCACAAGACCAAAGAACAGGCCGATCACCGTCGCTACGGCCAGATCGATCGCCCAGTCGCGGGCGGTTCCCAGCAGCGGTGGCGCGGTCTTGTCCATCAGCGTCCTATAAGCTCAGTTCGCCGCTTCGCGAACCCGTTCGCCCATTCGCGAAAGCCCGCTGGCCGATGCCGCCCTACCCCCTCAAGCCTGACCCTGCCATCACAACAGGAGATCAGCCATGCGGCTCGTCCAAACCCTTTTCACCCTCACCCTTCTCGCCGTCGCCCTGCCCGCTGTGGCCGAGCCCAACGCCGGGTTTCTGGTGATCCAGGTCCCTGATCCGCAGGGCGCGCCGATCGAGGTCGGCGTCTGGTATCCCACCGATGCGCGGGCCACGACACCTGCCCGGGGCATGGGCAATATCAAGGTCGCACCCGGCGCGCCGATGGAGGGCCAGAAGCTGCCCCTGATCGTGATGTCGCACGGCAATGGCGGCTGGTTCGGCGGCCATTATGATACCGCCATCGCCTTGGCCGAAGCCGGTTTCGTGGTCGCCGCCCTGACCCACACCGGCGACAACTACAAGGACCAGAGCCGCGCCCTCGACGTGGCCAACCGGCCGCGCCAGCTGCATGTGCTGATCGACTACATGCTTGGCGACTGGACGCAGCACGCTCGCCTCGATCCCAAACGGGTCGGCGCGTTCGGCTTCTCGTCGGGCGGCTTCACCGTGTTGGCTGCAGCCGGCGGCGAGCCTGACCTGCGCCGCATCGAAGCCCAGTGCGCCACCCATCCGGGCCACTATGAGTGCCAGATGGTCAAGCGCTCACCCGTCAGCGCCGGCGCCCCGACCACGCCCTGGACCCACGACGCCCGCATCCGCGCCGTGGTCTCGGCCGCGCCCGCCCTGGGCTACACCTTCAAGGCGCAGAGCCTGAAGGCCCTGACGCCGCCAGTTCAGCTGTGGCGCGCTGCCGATGACGAGATCCTGCCCGATCCGTTCCACGCCAGCGCCGTCAAGGCCGCCCTACCCGTCAGCGTCGATTATCACATCGTGCCCAAGGCCCGGCACTTCGACTTCCTGACGCCTTGCGACGACTATGCCCGCAAGAACCTGCCGGTTCTGTGCAACAGCGCCCCCGACTTTGACCGTGCGGCGTTCCACCACACCTTCAACGCGGCGGTTGCGACGTTTTTCGTCGCCAACCTGCCCCCGGCACATCCCTAATTTCACAGGTGGTTAACGCTGTCGGTCGAGGATGGAGCCTCACTGCCGAGAGCTGATTTGCGTAGCCTGATCGCCGCCATTGAACGTATCGACCCGCTGACCATTTCCGGTCGCGTCGCCGCCGTGAATGGCCTCCTGATCGAGGCGCGCGGCGGTCTGACGCGGCTGGCGGTCGGGGCCCGGGTCGAGATCGACCGGCTGGGCCTGCCCGTCCTGCCGGCCGAGGTGGTCGGCTTTCGCGAAACCCGCGCCCTGCTGATGCCCTTCGGGCCCGTCGAGGGCGTGGCCCCCGGCGCCGAGATCCGCATCATGCCCGAAGGCGCCACCGTGCGGCCGACCAAGGCGTGGCTGGGCCGCATCATCAATGCCTTTGGCGAGCCCATTGATGGGCTGGGCCCACTGCCGCAGGGCGAGGTGCCCTACCCGCTTAAGGCCGCGCCCCCACCCGCCCACGCCCGCGGCCGGGTCGGCGAGCGCATTGACCTGGGCGTACGGTCGATGAACGTCTTCACCACCACCTGCCGCGGCCAGCGCCTGGGCATCTTCGCCGGCTCGGGTGTCGGCAAGTCAGTGCTGCTGTCGATGCTGGCCAAGGAAGCGACCTGCGACGCCGTCGTCGTCGGCCTGATCGGCGAACGCGGCCGCGAGGTGCGCGAGTTCATCGAGGAGACCCTCGGCGAGGAAGGCCTCAAGCGCGCCATCGTCGTGGTCGCCACCTCGGACGAGCCGGCCCTGACCCGCCGCCAGGCCGCCTACATGACCCTGTCGATCTGCGAATATCTGCGCGACCAGGATCTGGAAGTCCTGTGCCTGATGGACTCAGTCACCCGCTTCGCCATGGCCCAGCGCGAGATCGGCCTGGCCGCCGGCGAACCGCCGACGACCAAGGGCTATACGCCCACCGTCTTCACCGAGTTGCCAAAGCTTCTGGAGCGCGCCGGTCCCGGCCCGATCCGTCCCGACGGCAGCACGGCAGCGCCGATCACCGCCCTGTTCACCGTGCTGGTGGACGGCGACGACCACAACGAGCCCATCGCCGACGCCACACGCGGTATCCTGGACGGCCACATCGTGATGGAGCGCGCCATCGCCGAGCGCGGCCGCTTCCCGGCGATCAATGTGCTGAAGTCGATCAGCCGGACCATGCCGGGCTGCCAGTACGACCACGAGCGGATGATCGTCAAAGGCGCCCGCCAGGTGATGGCCGCCTATGCCAACATGGAAGAGCTGATCCGCATCGGCGCCTATCGCGCCGGCGCCGATCCCGTCGTCGACCGCGCCATCCGCCTCAATCCGGCGATCGAAGAGTTCCTGAGCCAGGACAAGGATGAGGCCACCAGCCTCGACGATTCCTTCGGACACCTGGGCAGTATCCTTGAAAGTGACCACGCATGACCAAGTGGGCCGCATCCCTGATCCGCATCTCGACCCACGAGGTCGAGACCCTGCAGAAGCGATTGGCCGACATCGTCGAGCGCCGCATGGCCGCCGAACTGCGTGTGGCGATGCTGGATGCGGAGGCTGAAGCCGAAGCCAAGCAAGCGGAGAGCTGCAGCGAAGCGGCCTGGATGATGACCAGCTATCGCGAGGGCGCCAAGCGCAAGCGCTCCGCCATGATGCTGCAGATCGAGCAGTGCCAGATCGAGGAACAGGGCGCCCGCGACGCACTATCCTTCGCCTTCGAGGCGCTGAAGAAGTACGAGCACGTCGCAGAGGCGGCCAAGGTTCTACAGCGCAAGAAGATGAGCGCGTTCGAAAACGCCCAGCTGGATGAGCTGGGCCTGCGCCGCAAGGCGGTTGCGGGTCGCTAAAGGACGCCGGCTTCCAGTTCGTCAAGATCGATGAACTCGGGAGCCTTCACGCCAGCCATGCGGCGGATCTCGACCAGGCGCGGCGACTCGAAGAAACGGCGCGCGTCGTCGTGTGAGGTCCAGGTCGAAAAATGGACGATCCGATTGGGGTCGCTATCGAATTTCAGAACCTGATAGCTGCGTTCGCCGGCCTCGCGCCGGATGTCGGCGGCGTTGTCGAACACGGTCTTCCAGGCCGGATAGTCGGCCACGTCATGGATGATCAGAACCTGAGGCATGCCGTCAGTCTGAGGGTGAGCTCTCACGCGGAGGACGGGCGCGAATCAGGGCGTGGTCGGCGTCACTAGTCTGGCGCAGGGCGCGCAGGTCTTCGCTGATCCGGAAGATCGCCACGTAAAACTCGCAGAAAGCGCGCCAAAGCAGCACCATCGCGCCGGCGACCAGCAGACCCGCGATCAGAACCGGGAAGGCCAGCAGCAGCGAGCCGATGCCGGGCTCCTTGAGCGCCAGGCCAACGGCGGCGCCGACGACAGAAAACGCGAACAGGGCCACCACGCCGAGACCGGCCCAATAGATCAGGTGGATCACCGGACCCGTCACCAGCCGATCGAAGGTCAGGAGGTCCCAGAACAGCGCGCTGCTGGATTTTGTCTTGTTGGCCGGAGGCATACGAACAGACCCGAAATCGGCGACAAAACCGCCGTCTTGGCGCATGGCTAGCAGCGCGAAGCCCGCTCGGCAATGCCGAGCGGGCCAGAGCTTCAGAAGGAAGAAGCCTTTACCGAGGCTTGGCGCCGGCCAGAGTCGCATCGATTTGGGCCTTGGTCGCCGTGGTCGTCAGGGCTCCGGCGTTGGAAGACAGACTGGCGCTGGGCAGGGCAAACTTCACGCCGCCGTTAGTGACAATCACATTGACCGAGCCATCGGCTGCGGCGCTGGCACCGGAAATCGTGCCGACCGACACGCCGGCCGGGTCCTTGACCTCGGTCCCGACCTTGAAGTCGCTGGTGACCGTTGCCGAGGCCGGCGCGGCGCTGGTGTCGGCGCTGGGCGGGGCCGGCGGGGTGGCGGTCGTCGTGGTGGTTGTCGTGCTGGTCATGTCGGCCGGCGTTTGCAATGCGGGCGGGATCGGCGTGGTGGTGGGCAGGGCCGGAGCCGCTGCCGGCGAAGCCGCTTGCGGCGTCTGCTGGCCTGGCGTCGGCATGGCCGTGGTGCTTTGAGCGAAGGCTGCGCCGGCGAAAGTCAGGGTCGCGGCGGCGGCGAAGAAAGCGATTTTTTGGCTGTTCATGTGAAACTCCGTCGGTGTCGGTCTGCCCCTGCCCGGGAAAACTAACGTCGCCGCACGGTTGCGGTTCCGACCGGTACCCGACACTACAGCCGGTCTGACGGCTCGCCGGCGAGCCGTCAGACCATGCCCACGGTCTTCAGACGCGCCCGCGGATGGATCTCGTTCTGGCTCATCACCACGGTCTGGCCCCGGAAGCGCTCGATGATCGAACGCACATAGGGGCGCACGCCGGGGCTGGTCAGCAGGACAGCGGCCTCGCCCTGCAGGGCGGCGCGCTCGAAGGCCTCGCGAACCCCCCGGATGAACTCCTGCAGACGCGAAGGCGCCAGGGCCAGTTGCTTGTCGTCGCCGGGCCCGACCAGGGATTCGGCAAAGGCCTGCTCCCACTCGGCCGACAGGGTGATGATCGGCAGGGCACCGTCATCGCCGCGATTGGCCCAGCACAGCTGGCGGGCCAGACGGGCGCGGACCTGTTCCACCAGCTGGGTGACCGAGCTGGTGTGCGGCGCGGCCTCGCCGATGCCTTCCAGGATCTGCGGCAGGTCGCGGATCGAGACCCGCTCCTTGAGCAGAGCCTGCAGCACGCGCTGCACGGTGGTGGCCGTGGCCACGCTTGGGATCAGGTCGTCGACCAGCTTCTTCTGGCCTTCCGGCAGGTCCTTCAGCAGCTTCTGCACTTCCGAATAGGACAGCAGGTCGGCCATGTTCTCCTTGAGGATCTCGGTCAGGTGCGTGGTCAGCACGGTGGCCGGATCAACGATGGTATAGCCGCGGAATGTGGCTTCCTCGCGCAGGTCGTCGGCGACCCAGGTGGCGGGCAAGCCAAAGGCCGGCTCGCGCACATGCTCGCCGGGCAGTTCGACCTGGCCGCCCCGCGGGTCCATGGCCATCAGCATGCCGAGGCGAACCTCGCCGGCCCCGGCTTCCATCTCCTTGATGCGGATCGCATAGCCCTGGTTAGCCAGGCGCATGTTGTCGAGGATGCGCACCGGCGGCATCACGAAGCCGAACTCGGTGGCGAGAGTCTTGCGCAGGGCGCGGATCTGATCGGTCAGGCGGCGGCCGTCCAGGTCGTTGATCAGGGTCAGCAGGCCATAGCCCAGCTCGATCTTGACGTCGTCGATGGCCAGGGAAGCGCTAATCGGCTCTTCCTCCGGCTCACCAGCGACCGCCTCGGCCAGGGCCGGGTCGATGGGCTGGGGCAGTTTGGCGGTCATCGAGCGGCGATAGGCCAGGTAGCCCGCGCCAAGCGACAGCGCTGCGAAAGGAAAGATCGGCATGCCGGGGATGAGGGCCATGACGCCCGACGACGCGGAGACCATGCCCAGCGCCACGGGGTTCATCGACAGCTGCTTGGTCAGGGCGGCGTTGGCCGAGCCCTCGACGCCGGCCTTGGAGACGACCATGCCCGCCGCGATCGAAATGATCAGGGCCGGAATCTGGCTAACCAGACCATCGCCGATGGTCATCAGCGTATAGGTGGCCGAGGCCTCGCCGATCGGGATCTTGTGCTGGATTACCCCGATCAGGATGCCGCCGATGATATTGATGGCGGTGATGATCAGGCCCGCGACAGCGTCGCCCTTCACGAACTTCGACGCGCCGTCCATGGCGCCGAAGAAGGTCGATTCCTGCTCCAGGTCCTTGCGGCGCTGCTTGGCGGTCTCCTGGTCGATCAGGCCGGTCGACAGGTCGGCGTCGATGGCCATCTGCTTGCCGGGCATGGCATCCAGGGTGAAGCGGGCCGCGACTTCGGCGATCCGGCCAGAACCCTTGGTGACGACCATGAAGTTCACCACCACCAGGATGATGAAGACGATCACCCCGATGACGAAGTTGCCCTGCATCATCAGGTTGCCGAACGCCTCAATGACCGCGCCGGCCCCGTGCGCGCCTTCGTGGCCATGGCCCAGGATCAGGCGCGTGGAGGCGATGTTCAGCCCCAGGCGATAAAGGGTCGCCACCAGCAGGACGGTCGGGAACGAGGTGAATTCCAGCGGCTTCTTGATCAGAACCGCCGTCATCAGGATCAGGACCGAGCCGGTCAGCGAGACCGCCAGCAGCAGGTCCAGCAACATGGGCGGGACCGGCAAAATCAGCAGGACGATGATGCCGACGACGCCGACGGCCAGGCCCATTTCGCCGCGCAGGATCCCCGCCCAAAGCGAACTGGCGCTGGGCATCGAGGAGCTGGTCTTGGGCAGGGCGGCGTCGGCCATTCAGTGCATCATTCCTATAGGGCAACCAAAGCGCTTGAAGCGATTTGCGCGGGGTCGCCAGTTCATTGGGCGATCGCCGTGAAGCGACTTGCCCCTCCGGGCTGCTTCGCGGCCGTCCTCCCCCATGGGGAAAGATGAAGCGCGGAGGGGGCGAGTGGTGAATTACGCCGCGTGGGTCATCCCGCCCTGCGGCGGCGGCACCGAAATGCCGGCGTCGCCATATTCCTTGAGCTTGTTGCGCAGGGTCCGGATCGAGATGCCCAGGATATTGGCGGCGTGGGTGCGGTTGCCCAGGCAATGCTCCAGCGTGTCGATGATCAGGTGCTGCTCGACCTCGGCCACCGTTGAGCCCACGAAGGCGCGTGAGATGGCGTCGGCAGCCATCTGAGCCCCGCGCGCGACGGCGGCCTCCGGGTTGGGGGCCATGGGCTGACCGTCCGGCAGGCGAATGGCGAACTCTTCGATCTCCGCGCCGGGCGACAGCAGCACCGCGCGGTGCATGGCGTTTTCCAGCTCGCGCACGTTGCCCGGCCAGCGGTGGCCGATCAGCCGGCGCTTGGCCTCGGCCGAGATCGGCTTTTCAGCGACGCCGTTGGCGGCCGAGTACTTTTTGATGAAGAACTCGCACAGGCTCATCACGTCAGCGGGGCGCTCGCGCAGCGGCGGCAGGCGCAGGTTCACGACGTTGAGGCGGTAGAGCAGGTCCTCGCGGAACGTGCCGTCCTTCACCGCAGCGGTCAGGTCGCGGTTGGAGGTGGCGAGGATGCGGATATCGACCTTGACCGGCTTTGAACCGCCGACCCGGTCGATCTCGCGCTCCTGGATGGCGCGCAGCAGCTTGGCCTGCAGGCGGGTATCCATCTCGCTGATTTCATCCAGCAGCAAGGTGCCGCCGTTGGCTTCCTCGAACTTGCCGATACGGCGGGCCATGGCGCCGGTAAAGGCGCCCTTCTCGTGCCCGAACAGCTCGCTTTCGAGCAGGTTCTCGGGGATGGCGGCGCAGTTGACGCTGATGAACGGCGCCTTGGCGCGGCGCGACTTGCTATGAAGGTAACGGGCCATCACCTCCTTGCCCGAGCCGCTTTCGCCGGTGATCAGGATGGAGGCGTCGGACGCCGCGACCTGGTCGGCCAGGCGGATGACGTTCTCCATCGACGGATCGCGGACGATCATCGGGCGCTCGTCATCGGTGACGGCGGCCAGGACGGCGGCGATCAGTTCGGCGTCCGGCGGCAGGGGAATGAATTCCTTGGCCCCGGCCTTGATCGCGGCGGCGGCGCGCATCGGATCGGCGTCGACCCCGCAGGCCACGACCGGCACCCGAATGCGCTCGGATTCATTGGCCGCGATCAGGCCCGCGATATCCAGCGAGTAGTCGACCATCAGCAGGTCGGCTCCCTGCCCCGCGCGCAGGGCGTGGGTCGCCTGCTCGATCGTCTCGACATGCGAGACCTTGGCGCCCGTGTTCATCGCCATTTTCACGGCGACGGAGAGCTGTCCGTTCAGTTTACCAACGACGAGAAGCCGCATGATCTTGTCCTCCTTGACGCTTCAGGCTCAGCCCGCCGCGTCGCCGTCCTTGATGATTTCCGTCATGGTCACGCCCAGGCGTTCGTCGACGACGACCACCTCGCCCCGGGCCACCAGCCGGTTGTTCACATAGATGTCGATCGCCTCGCCGACCTTGCGGTCCAGCTCCAGGATGCTGCCCTGGGTCAGCTGCAGCAGTTGGGCGACAGACATGTGGGCACGCCCGAGAACCGCCGAGATATTGACGGGAACGTCGAACACCGGCGCCAGGTCGGCAGCGATCTTGTCGCTCATTTCGACGGGCATCTCCGAAGCCAGCATCTGGCCCCCGAACTCGTCGAGCGTGAGATTGTCTTCAGCCATGGCAGTCAGCTTTCGCTAGCAGGAAGCAGGGGTTCAGCGTGGAGTCCCTCGGCGGCGATGGCCGCTTCGAGGGCGTCGGCGACGCGTTGGGTCGCCTCGTCGGGATCAAAGGACGCCCGGCCGTCACCCCAGTCGAAGGTGAAGGCGGCGGGAGGCATGTTGCTGTCGGCGCGGGCCGCGATCTGACCCGGAAAGCCGATCGCATGAGCGGTCTCTTCGAGCGCTGCCTGAGTGCGATCGACCAGATCCGCCGACACCCGGACGATAATGCGGGGCTGGGCCTCGACCTCGCGCGCCAAGGCCACCAGGGCCGCGCTGGCCGGCGCTTCGGGAAAGCGCGCCAGGGCCGCGTCGGCGATCTTGCGACCCACAGCCAGGGCCAGCAAGGCCGAGCTCGAGCGATGCTCGTGGGCCACGGCGGCGAGCGTCGAAAACGCTTCGCGCACAGCGCCGGCGATCTCGTTCAGGGCGTTGGCGGCGTGCTGCTCGGCACGCGCCACAGCCGAGCGTTCGCCCTGCGCAAAGGCCTCTGCCTTGGCGGCCTCGACGTCCTCAGGCGTGAAGCTGCGCTTGGGCCGGGCCGGAGGCTCGCGCATGCCGCCGCGATCGTCGAACACGGTGTCGAAGGCGAAACGCTTGTGGGGGGTGTCGTTCATGCTGCCATCTCCCCTAGTAGATCAGCTCGTCGTCGCTGCCCGAACCGGCCAGCATGATCTCGCCCTTGGCGGCCAGGTCCTTGGCGACCTGGACCATCGCGACCTGGGCCTGGTCGACGTCCTTCAGACGCACAGGGCCCATGCTCTCCATGTCCTCGCGCATGATCTTCGACGCACGTTCCGACATGTTGGAGAAGAACATCTCGCGCAGCTTGTCCGAGGCTCCTTTGAGGGCCAGGGCCAGCTGCTCCTTGCTCGTGGCGCGCAGCAGGGTCTGGACGCCGCCCGGATCGAGCTTGGACAGGTCTTCGAACACGAACATCAGGGCGCGGATGCGCTCGGCGGCTTCGCGGTTGCGCTCCTCCAGGGCCGCGATGAAGCGGGCCTCGGTCTGGCGGTCGAAGTTGTTGAAGATCTCGGCCATCATTTCATGGCTGTCGCGCTTGGACGTGCGCGCCAGGTTCGACATGAATTCAGTGCGCAGGGTCTGCTCGATCTTGTCGAGGATCTCGCGCTGCACCGGCTCCATCCGCAGCATGCGAGTGACGCATTCTAGGGCGAAGTCTTCCGGCAAGGACGCCAGCACGCGCGCGGCGTGGTCGGACTTCACCTTGGACAGCACCACGGCGACGGTCTGGGGATATTCGTTCTTCAGATAGTTGGCGAGCACCGCCTCGTTCACGTTGCCCAGCTTGTCCCACATGGTGCGACCCGCAGGACCGCGGATTTCTTCCATCAGGGCGTCCACCTTTTCAGGCGGCATGAAGGAGTTCAGCAGGCGCTGGGTCTGCTCGTAGGAGCCCATGATCGCGCCCGTAGAGCTCATGCCCGAGACGAATTCGACCAGCAGCTCTTCCACGACGCTGGCGGAGACCGTGCCGAGGCCGGCCATGGCCTGGGAGACTTCCTTGATCTCCTCATCATCCAGGGCTTCCCAGATGCGGGTGTGATCCTCGCCAAGCGAGAGCAGAACGATGGCGGCCTTTTCCGGGCCGGCCAGTTTGCTCACATCAGTGATGGACGCTTTCATCGCCATCAGGTCGACTCGTGCAGCCAGGTGCGCAGGATCGCGACCGACTCGTCAGGATGCTTGTCGACGAACTCGGACACCCGCTTGATCGAAGAGGCCTTAACCTGGCCCTCGATCTTGGCGATGTCGATGCGCTGATCGATCTCGGCGATGCCCGTGCCCGGCCCGGCGATGGCGATCGGCTCGCCGGACTGGTCGATGACGACTTCCTGGGTCGAACCGTCCGACAGGGTGACCATGCGGGTCACCTGCGGCGCGCCCAGGGCCACCTGGGCGACGTTGGGCGACATCATGCTCTTCAGGAACGGGCGGACCGCGAATAGCAGGATCATGATGGCGACGACGCCCAGCACGCCCAGTTCGGCGATGCGCATGATGTCGTTCTTGTCGAAGCCCGACAGCAGGCCGGACTTGCCCAGGGCCTGATCCTCGGGCTGCGGGAAGCGGATATTGGTCACCTTCACCTGGTCGCCGCGCGCGGCGTCGAAGCCGATGGCGGTCTTGACCAGTTCTTCGAGCTGGGCGCGCTCTTCCTCGGTGCGCGGCGTATAGGCGCCGGGCTTGCCGTCCTTGCCTGCCGGGGCGGTGACGCCGTCGATGGCCACAGCCACGGCGACCTTCTTGATGGTGCCCGGCTCGGTCACTTCGGTGCGGACCGACTTGGAGATCTCGTAGTTGGTGACGCTCTCGTTGGCGTTCGAACGCGAACCCAGCGCCTGGAAGCCGCTGTTGGCGCCGCCGCCCGGAACGTTGGACGCCGCGGTCACGCCATTGTTGTCGTCGTTCTTGGTTTCGCTGTTGCCCGACTCATTGGTGCTTTCCGAACGGATCACCTGGCCATCGGGATCGAACTTTTCTTCCTGGACGGTGACGCGGTTCAGGTCGAGCTCGGCGGTGACGTTGACACGGGCCTTGCCCGGGCCGAGCACGCCTTCGATCATGTCCTTGACGGTCTTGGCGATGCGGGCCTCGACCTCGGTCTTGCGGTCCTGGGCCATCTGGCCGGCCAGGCTTTCGTCGCTGGCGGCCGACAGGGTCTTGCCGTGCTGGTCGATGACATTGACCTTTTCCGGCTTCATGCCGGCGACCGAGCCGCCCACCAGGTTCTGGACGGCGCGGACCATTTCGGCCGACGGTTCGCGACCGCCCGTGCCGATGGTGACGGCGGCCGAGGGCTGCTCGGCGTCTTCCTCGAAGATCTGGCGCTTGGGCAGGACCAGGTGAACGCGGACGCTGTTGACGCCCTGCCAGCCCTTGATGGTCCGCTCCAGCTCGCCCTGCAGGGCGCGCTGGCGATTCAGCTGCTGGACGAAATCGGTCTGGCCCAGGGCGTTGCTGCTGTCGAAAATTTCATAGCCGATGGAGCCGGAGGTCACGAGGCCCTTGCCGGCGACCAGCAGGCGGGCCGAGGCGAGCTTGTCGCTGGCCACCATGATGGTCGAGCCATCGCCCTTGGTCTCGTACTTCACGCCGGCCTGATCGAGGGCCTGGGTGACCGAGGAGGCTTCCTTGAGGTCGAGATTGGAATACAGGAGCTCGGTCGGCTCCTTGCCCATGAACATGATCAGGGCGACCAGAATGGCCACGACGCCGGCGCCGA
>JANOSS010000010.1:0-5980 GCA_031415995.1 Caulobacter sp.
GTAGCGACCACCGCCACCACCAGAGAGTTTAGCCGCCATAGCCTGACTGTCTCCCAAGGGCCGCGTCACTCGCGGTCCCGCAATTGTTAGGTCGCCACGTCTGGCTCAGACGGACGAGGAAGTAAAGCCCGACGTGGCGGCGCTATGGCAACCCCTTTTTGAGTCTTTCTGGCCGAACGGTGTTCGCCCCTGTCAGGGTGCCGGGCGAACTCGGGCGCCATCCGGCTAGGCGCCAGGGCCCCGTCGGGGTATGGCGCGGGCATGATTTTCTCCTTCGACGCCTTTGTCACCGCTGCCCTTTTCGACCGCGACGGTCGCGCCGGCTTCGCCCTTGGCGACGGCACGGTTCGCCTGCAGAGCGAGGGCGGCTATGTCACGGTCGAGGCCCATGGCGGCCCCCAAGACGCTAAGGGAGCGGACGCCGCCGCGCTCAGCGCCGTCGTGCATCCCTCGGGTCAGGGTCTTGTCACCGGCGGCGACGACGGCCGCGTGGTCTGGAGCCGAATCGAGGGGGGCGAGGTGGTCGCCACCGTCCTGGCCGAGGTGAAGGGCAAGTGGATCGAGCATCTGGCCGCCAGTCCCGCCTCGGGCCTGATTGCCTTTACCGCCGGTCGCGAGGCCCATGTGCTGGACATCGCCGATCCCGCCTTTTCCCGGGTCTTCGCCCACGAGAAGACGGTGTCCGGCTTGGCCTTTGACCCCAAGGGTCGGCGCCTGGCCACGGCAGCCTATGGCGGTGCCCAGCTGTGGTGGGCCAGAATCGAGCAGCAGAAGCCGCAGATTCTGAAATGGGCCGGCAGCCACATCGCTGTCGCTTTCAGCCCTGACGGCAAGTTCCTGGTCTCGTCGATGCAGGAGAACCAGCTGCACGGCTGGCGTCTCTCGGACGGCAAGGACATGCGGATGGGCGGCTATCCGGCCAAGATCAAGAGCGTGGCCTTCTTCGACAAGGGCAACCTGCTGGTGACGGCCGGCGCCAATGGCGCAGTGGTCTGGCCATTCGCCGGGGCCAGCGGCCCGATGGGCAAGGAAGCCGCCGAGATCGGTTTCTCGCGTGATTCGATGGTGGTCCGGGTGGCGGGTCTCGAAGCCCTGCCGGTCGCGTTCGCCGGCCAGGACGACGGCAAGATCTGGGCGGCGCACATGCGCAATGGCCGGATCGAGACCCTGAAGGCCGAGAAGGGCGCATCGATCAGCGCCCTCTCGGTGTCTCCAGACGGTCAACGCCTCGCCTGGGGCGATGAGGACGGCGAGGCGGGCGTGATCGCGATCCCGGACATCAGCGGGCCGCGTCAGTTCGCGGGCTAGGGCGCTTTCCGATAAGTGTGAAACGGTTATCGGATCGAAAAACGCTCTAAAATTTTGATTTAGAGCCCTTTTCGCCCGACCCTGATGAAGCCATCCGGTCGGAAAGGGCTCTAGACGACGCTCAGAACCCCTTCAGCTCGCCCCAGGCCTCGAACGGGTCGCGGCGCGAGCGCCAGTTGTTCACTGGCGCGGTCTCGTCGCGATAGCCCAGGGCCATGCCGGAAAACAGCATGTGGCCCTCGGGCAGACCGACATGCTGGTCGACCACCTGGTGATAGTGCGACCAGAACTCCTGGGCGCAGGTGTCCAGGCCGCGCTCGACAGCCAGCAGCATCAGGGTCTGCATGAACATGCCAAGATCGCTCCACTGCGGCGGGCCGCAGCGGCGGTCGACCGAGAAGAACAGCAGCACCGGCGCGCCGAAGCCCTGGCCGTTGCTGGCGAACCACTGGAGGCGAGCCAGCTTGTCTTCGCGAGGGATCTGCAGCGCGCCATACAGGTCTTCGCCCACCTGGAAGCGCCGGCTGCGCAGCGGCTCCCACAGATTGGCCGGATAGACGTCGTATTCGGGGGTGTCGGGCGAGGCCACGCGCTGCAGCATGGTTTCCAGCAGGGCGGCGCGCGGGGCGCCGGTGATGGCCTGAACCCGCCAGGGTTGGAGGTTGCCGCCGGACGGCGCGCGGGCGGCGGCCTCCAGGAGCTCGCGCAGCACAGCGGCGTCCACTGGATCAGATTTGAAGGCGCGCACCGACATGCGGCGGTTGACGGCGTCTAGGACATCCATGCCAAAGCTCCCTGGGCAGGTCGATCATGCCCCCGCGACAGGGACGGTTCCAGTCGCTAGCATCCGGCCGCAGCGTCAAGACAAGTCGGTTTGGTGATATTCGGGGGCGATCCGTGAAGCTGGTGCGGAATATCTTTCTGGCGCTGTTCATCGTGCTGGTGGCCGGGCCCGTGCTGGCGGTCATCGTGTTCCGCTTTGTGCCGCCGCCGGTAACGCCGCTGATGATCATCCGCGCGGTCGAGGGCAAGGGTCTGGATCACCGCTGGAAGTCGATCAACAAGGTCTCGCCGGCCCTGCCCCGCGCCCTGATCGCCGCAGAGGACGCCAAGTTCTGCGACCACCGTGGCTTCGACTTCGACGCCCTGCAGAAGGCCTATGCCAATAACGAGAAGGGCCGGAAGATCCGCGGCGGCTCCACCATCAGCCAGCAGACCGCCAAGAACGTCTTCCTGTGGCCGGGGCGCTCCTATGCCCGCAAGGGACTGGAGGCCTGGTTCACGGTGCTGATCGAGACCTTCTGGGGCAAGAAGCGGATCATGGAGGTCTATCTGAACTCCATCGAATACGGCCCCGGCATCTATGGGGCCGAGGCCGCCTCGCGGCGCTATTTCGGGATCGGGGCCGACAAGCTGTCGTCCGCCCAGGCCGCGCGCCTCGCCGCCATCCTGCCCAGCCCGCTGAAATGGAAGGTGGTCAAGCCGGGCAGATATGTCGCCAAACGCTCGCGCAAGATCACTGCGGCGTCTGGAACCGTAAGACGCGAAGGCCTGGCGGCCTGCGTCGTCTGAAGACGAGACGTCAGGGAAGGAAAGATCATGCGCGTCGCACCGGGACCCACGCTTGAAACCCAGCGGCTCATCCTGCGTCCTCCCGCCGAGGGGGATCTGGAGGGCTGGGCCGAAATGATGGGTGACGCCGAGGCGGCGCGCTTCATTGGTGGCCAGCAGCCCCGGGCCTCGGCCTGGCGCGGCCTGGCCTCGATGGCCGGCTCCTGGTGCCTGAAGGGCTTTGGCATGTTCTCGGTGATCGAGAAGTCCAGCGGCCAATGGCTGGGCCGGATCGGTCCCTGGCAGCCCGAGGACTGGCCCGGAACCGAGGTCGGCTGGGGTCTGAGCCGGGCCGCCTGGGGCAAGGGTTATGCGGTCGAGGCCGCGACGGCGACCATCGACTGGGTGTTCGATGCGCTGGGCTGGGACGAGGTCATCCACTGCATCGACCCGGACAATACGCCCTCCCAGAAGGTCGCCGAGCGGCTGGGGTCTTACAATCGCGGCCGTGGGCAACTTCCGGCGCCGTTCGCCGACCACGTCATCGACATCTGGGGCCAGACCCGGGATGAGTGGCGGGCTCGGGGAGGGTAGTAGAGAGATGATTTCCAGCTGAATCATTCTTTGAATCGCCGGGGAGAGCGGAATTTGAGGCGGTGGTTCTGTCCGAAATCATCCTGCCCTAGAACCATCCCGCCTCCCTCAGCGCCTTGGCATAGGCCCGGCTGACCGGCGCCTCGACGCCGCCCCGCAGGGACAGGGTCGCCCGGCCGTCGCCGCGCCGGGCGTCTTCCACCGCGTCCCTCGCCACCCACCAGGAGCGGTGGGTCTGGGCGCCTTCGATGCCTTCCAGCTCGGCGACGGCGTCGGACAGGCGCATCAGGATCAGGTCCTCTCCCTTTGAGGTGTACAGGCGCAGATAGTGATCCTGCGCCTCGACGGCCAGGATCTGCGCGCCGCGCAGGCGGGGCGGCAGGCGCTCCAGGAAACGCGGGGCCGGCGCGTCGACGGCGGCGGCGTGGGTCTCGGTCGGCCTGCGCTGGACCAGGAAGTTCAGCCCGGTCATGCCCGCCGTCACGATGAAAACCGGGGCCAGATAGACGGGCAGGGCCCGCAGGCGCGGCGGGCCGTGGAACATCAACTCGGTGACCAGCCAGACGACGACGGTGAACGGCAGAGTGATGCCGATGGCGACCAGGCTGCCATACAGCCAGGGCCGGGCGTCGGCCCGGCCGTCGCGGTCGATCAGCTGGCTGACGCCCGTGCCGACCACCGCCCCAGCCAGGCACAGGCCGACCCAGTAGACCAGCCTCGAGGGCAGCGGCGCCTGGTCGGACCCGAACGCGCCGATCAGGGCCAGGAACAGGCCGGCAAAGGCCGAGACCAGGAAGCCGCGCCGGGCGTCCGGGCTGGTCAGCGCCATTCGCGAAGCGTGAACGGCGTCGGCCAGCCGTTCACGAAGCAAGGGCGGCGACTGACGCATCGACGATTGAGGCACGGGTCGGAGAGCTCCAGGGATGGGGTGTCGACGGAAGGCGTCGACGGAGGGCGTCGTGATGGAGATGAAGATGGCCGAGCAAAACATGTCAATGCGCCGAGCCACCCTGAGCGGCCGTTTGGGCGTTCTGGCCCTGGGTCTGGTCACCCTGGCCATCCTGGCGGCCAATCCCGCCGTATTGACTGCGCCGCTTCGCGTTCTGGAGCGCGCCGGCTTTCAGCCCCATGCGCCGGACCTGTCGCTGCTGGCCGCCGCGCCGCTGGTCATCCAGCTGCACATCGCCGGCGCCGTGACCGCCTTCCTGATCGGCGCGGTGCTGCTGACCGGGGTCAAGGGCACGGGCCTGCACAAGGGGCTGGGCTGGACCTGGGTGGCCGCCATGACCCTGACGGCGATCAGCTCGCTGTTCATCCAGACCATCCGCCCGGGCCATTTCAGTTTCATCCACCTGCTCAGCGGCTGGACCCTGATCGCCCTGCCCATGGCCATCTTCGCCATCAAGCGCGGCAAGGTTCGCCAGCATGCGCGCAACATGACCGGCATGTTCGTCGGCGGCCTGCTGATCGCCGGCCTGTTCACCTTCTTGCCCGGCCGCCTGATGTGGCGCGTGTTCCTGGGCTGAGGGCGCGGTCTTCCGGCTTCATGCGGCTTGCCGCTGAAGGTGTGGGAAGGGTCGCGGAGCGTCCGGACCACGTCCGGATGAGAGATAGAAAATACCGTTTCGACGAAGCCGTCCGCCCCGCGTGACCGTTATCCGTCAGCCTCCCGTCGGGTGGCCCTCTTCAGGCCTTACCGGGACCCGGACCGCGCCGTTTCCAGCGCGTTCCGGCGGTCGAAGAGGACGGGCTTTCAGCCAGACACGCCCTTTTGCCTTCAACCACGCCGACGGCGGGCGGGCCTGGCCAGCAACCAGGTCCCCGGACCGGTCGAGTATCCCCCTCGACCCCAGTCCCGCTCGATCACCCCCCGCCGCCGCAATGGTCGCTGGCCTTGCGCCCTTCCCGTGCGACGAGGTGGGATGATTATGCGGGAGGTTTCGGCGCGTCTGATTGGCGCGATCGATTATTTCGTAGTGCGTTGATTGGGCTGGGGCTTGTTCCGGAAAGAACGGGGATACAGCGCCCTCTATCCCCATTCTCGCCCAACAAGTGCTTGTCATCCCGGGCGGCGAAGCCGACCCGGGACCCAGGGGCCGGCGCAACGCGGATGCCCCTGGGTCCCGGCGCTCCGCTCCGCTGCGGCCGGGATGACAAGAGTTTGTGTGGCTGTCTAAGACGCGTTGTCGTCCGCGAGAGGGAGCCATCCTTAGATCTCACGGCCAGACCAGCACGCTGCAGCCTCCAAGAGATTTAGGGACGGGCGGGACGCGGGGCGTCCGATTGTGGGACGGGCGGGAGTATCTGCTTTCGACCGAGGCTGTGGAAAAACGCGTTTTGAGATTTAGGGTCAGCGCGACGACTTGTTCGGCATCGATCGAAACAGAGGGCTGACCGCAGGATGAGGCGCTGATTGAGGGGCGCGATCAGGCCCTGATGGCCTGCATCAGGGGGATGACCCCGAAGATCTTGATCATCCGCTTGATGTTTTAGGCCAGGACGTGGAGGCTCATCTCGGTTCGGACTT
>JANOSS010000011.1:0-87067 GCA_031415995.1 Caulobacter sp.
ACCCGGATGACCGTGATGTGTGTTTTGCGTTTCGGCTCGACCTGTCCGCTTCGCAGAAGCTGTTCTTGCGTGAGGATTGGGCCAAGCGAGCGTCTTTCAGCTCTGATACCCAAGAGCCCCCGTACGGGCGCGCATCCCGTCGATCGGCTAACCGTCTCGACGCCGACGATGCGCGATAGGCGGGTTTACGATCCCTCGCCCTCTTCGACCCGCGTTCACCCGGCCGACAAGCCACTCAGCGTTTGGTCCGTCCTTCTGAGACAGCCCGCACACCTCGACCCGCCTTCCAGAGCGTCGCGGCCCCGCTCAGCTCCATCCCCATCGCCGCTTTGGGCCGGTACCAGGCGCCCTCCCCCTGCGACGGGGACAGCTGTTATTATGCAGC
This sequence comes from Caulobacter sp., assembly GCA_031415995.1. Lineage (GTDB taxonomy): Bacteria > Pseudomonadota > Alphaproteobacteria > Caulobacterales > Caulobacteraceae > Caulobacter. Next base: position 386 of record JANOSS010000011.1, read on the forward strand.
GGGTTTGAGCGCCGAGGACGGGCGCGATCAACTATTTTACAAGCGGTTGGTTTGGCTTGAGTTTGTTTCGGAAAGTACGGGGATACAGCGACCTCTATCCCCATACCCCAACCCACTCCCAAAGGGAGAGGAGGGACCCGCGCCGCAGGCGTGGGAGGTGAGGGGTTACGGCGTCAGACGGCGTGCCGGCACTCCGGCCGGCAGCGTAACCCCTCATCCTCCCACCGCTACGCGGCGGGCCCCTCCTTCTCCCTCAAGGAGAAGGGTTCGATCAGGCTCCATCCCCCCTTCGCGCCGAAGGGAGCCCTCCTTAAATCTCGCGGCGAGACGATCGCTGGTCTGACCAGGTCGCTCCGGGACGGCGCTCCGCGCCGCCGCAGAGCGGCGGGCCCCAGGTCGAAAGCCGCCCCCGCCAAACTCCCACCCCAAAACTTTCCCACATGAACGAAATCTGTCCGCGCGGTCCCCGACCCCGTTCAGCTTCACCCTGTCATGGTCTGTCTCACGGGGTTGATGACCCCGGGTACATTCAATCGGGACAAGGACTATCGACATGACCAGCATCAAGACCTTCAAGACCATCGCCCTGACCCTGGCCGCCTCGGCCAGCGCCCTGACCCTGGTTTCGGCCCCGTCGGCCTTTGCCGTCGAACAGCGGATGGGCGGCGTGATCGGCTGTGACGCCGCCGGGTCCAAGCAGGAAGTCGGCGCCGTGATCGGCGGCCTGCTGGGCGCCGTGGCCGGTCGCAACCTGGCCAAGAACGAGCGTGGCGCGGGCACAGCCATCGGCGCGGTCGCCGGCGCCAGTGCGGGCTCCTATGTCGGCTGCAAGATGCAGAAGAAGGACGCCCGTCAGGCTGTCGGTGGCAGCTATAAGATCGACGGTGTCCGCTTCGCCGACTCGGTCCAGGCCGCGCCCGTGACCCAGTTGAACGGCAAGTATGTCGCCCGCTCGAACCTGAACCTGCGCGCCTCGGCCTCGACCCGCGGCGCCAAGGTGGGCGGCGTCGGTGCTGGCCAGACCTTCCAGGCCCTGGGTCGCACCGATGACGGCAAGTGGATCCTGGTCGGCGAGAACGGCGTCGGCGTCGGCTACGTCTCCAGCGCCTATGTCTACCGCGCCTAGCAATTGAGGTCGGGAACGCGGTTCCGTCCCTCTCTGCGTTCCAAGCACGAGCCCGTCTGGTCCCCCCGACCAGGCGGGCTTTACTTTGACTAGAGCGGGGCGCGCGATAGTGGAATCGCACGCCCCGCTCTAGTTTTTTGACTTCACGTCGCTTTGGCGGAAAACCGGCACCCACTTTTCCGCGCGACGCTCTGGCTCAGCCCAGCGCGCTGACGCCGCCCCACCAGGTCTGCCAGGCCACCACCAGCGCCCAGTGCAGCAGGACCGCCGGCCACAGCGAGCCGGTTATGTGCCGCATGATGGCGCAACCAAATCCGAGGAATGCGCAACAGATCAGAAAGTCTGGTCGCAGAAATACGCTCGCGGCGCCGGGCAGGAAGGTCAGGGCTTCAAGGACATGCCAGAAGACATAGAGCGTCACTGAAATCCGGATTGGCCAGACAGCCTCTGCCTTGTCGTGCAGCGTTGGCACGAGCAGGCCGCGAAAGATGATCTCTTCGCCCAGAGCTGGAATGAAGAACACCAGGGCCATGCGCTGGAGCAGGTCCGGCTGGGTGGGCGTCAGGTGATAGAGTCCGGTCAAGAAACCGAAAAGGCCCATGCCGGCGAGGGTGACACTCGATATGGCGAGACATACCGCCCAACCCCTGCCTGTGGGCAGGGTGATGAGGGACCGGGTCAGGCGCGTCGCATAGATTTCCAGGCCGCTGGCCATTCCCACCCCGCTCTCCCCGGCGAAGGCCGGGGTCCAGATCGAACCCACACACGCTTGTGACACAGGTCAGACCGTTGGCGCGATCACCCCAAAGGCTGAGGATGAATCTGGGCCCCGGCGTTGGCTTCGCCGCCCTTCGGGTCGCCGGGGAGAGCGGAGGAAGAGGGGCTAGGTCCGCCAGCGCAGCACGGTGTCCTTGACCGGATTGACGAAGGCCCGGCCCTCGGCGCGGCTGGTCTGCCATTCGCGCTTGCACTGCTGGTACCAGCGCGCCTGCTGGTCGGCGTCGCCCACCCACATCAGCGGCGGGTTGGACTGCAGGCCCTGGCTCTGGACGCCGACAATATAGCCGTCCTGGCGCAGGAAGGCTCGGGCCGCGATGCGGATGATCGGATAGAGGGCTGTGAAGGCCCAGTGATCGGACCACATGATCTGGTTCATGCGGGTCTTGCCCGCGTTGATCGGCGTCATCGCCGACAGGGCCAGCACCTGTTTCTTGCCGACCGTCACATGCTCCCAGCGCAGGCCGGGCAGGCGGAAGGTGATCTCGGTCAGGGGCTCGCCGCCGAGGATGGCATAGGCCTTGGAGTTCTTGGACGGCTCGTGCCGCACCATGGTGAAGCCGGCCTCCGACGGGGCGAAGCGCTTGGTCTTTTCGTGCTGGCTGGCGGTGGTCCGCCACCACCATTGCTGATGCACATAGGGGCCGTGGGCCGGGTCGATCAGGCCCAGCACCGCGTGGTCGATATGGATGTCATAGTCCAGGGCGTCGACCAGCTTGGGCTTGCCGCCCACCACGCCGGGGATGACCGGCGGGCTTTCGGGCGGCTGGCCGTCGAAGCGGGCGTCCGACGACATCCAGATCCAGACCAGGCCCTGCTGCTCGACGATCGGATAGCGGCGCACCCGCACCTTGCTGATGTCCAGATCGCTGTCGGCGGTCAGCGAGGGGATCGCCGTGCAGGCCCCGTCCGTGCCGAACCGCCAGCCGTGATAGGGGCACTCGATGCTTTCGGCGCCGTCGGTCTCGGTGCGGACCTTGCCGGCCGACAGGGCGGCGGCGCGGTGCGGGCAGACGTCGCGGATGGCATAGGCGACGCCGGCCTTCGTGCGGCCCAGCAGCACCGGTTCGCCCAGCAGTTCGCGGTGCTCCATCTTGCCCGGCTTGAGGTCGGGCACCAGGGCGGCCACGTACCAGGCGTCCATGACGAAGCCCTCGCCGAACTTGGCGGCGGGAGCGGACTTTGGGGCGGGCGAAGCGTCGTCGGGCATGCGGGTCTTATAGCCCAGTTTGCTGACTTTTCACGACGCTTTGGGGATGCGGCCTACCGCGCCGCCGCCGTCTCGACCAGGCGCTGATAGAACCGCACCATCCGCTCCACATTGGCCAGGCTGATATGCTCGTCGGTGCCGTGGATCATCTTGGTCTCGTCGATCGACAGCACCAGCGGCTGGAAGCGGTAGATGTCGCTGGCCACGGGGGCGAGATAGCGGCTGTCGGTGCCGGCGGTGACCAGGCCGGGCACCACGGGGGCCTGGCTCTCGTCGGCGGCCAGGCTGGCCAGGGTCTTCCAGGCGTCGGAGCTGGTCGAGGACACCTTCGAGGGCTCGTCGGGCGTCTTGGTCCAGGCCAGCTCGACCGGCAGCTTGCCCACAGCGTCCTTGGCCCGGGCCATGACCTTGGCCGAGCTGTCGCCCGGCGCGATGCGGTAATTGATCCAGGCGGTAGCATCCTGCGGCAGGACGTTCTCCTTGGGCGAGCCCTTCAGCATGGTCGGAGCGATGGTGGTGTGCAGCATGGCCGCGCCGGCCGGGGTCTTGGCGGTGACCTGGATCAGCAGGGGCGCGAACAGCCAGGTGTTGGCGGCGAACACCCTGACCGGCAGCGACGCGTGCGGGGCAATGGATTTCAGCATGTCGGCGCCCGGGCCGGCGAACTTCATCGGGAAGGGCTTGTCGGTGATGGCCAGCACGGCCCGCGCCAGCGTGGCGACGCCGGTTTCCGGGGGCGGGGCTGACGAGTGGCCGCCGATGGCCGGGGCCGTGACCTTCAGGGTGGCGTAGCCCTTCTCGGCCGTGCCGATGATCGCGGTGGGCTTGCCGGTGACGGGGTGGTCCTCGACCACGACCATGCCCTCGTCGAGCACGAACTGGGCCTTGATCCCGCGGGCCTTCAGCAGGGCCGCCGCCGCCCGCGCGCCGACGCCGCGCACCTCCTCGTCATGGCCGCTGACGATGATCACGGTGCGCACGGGCTTGAAGCCGCCGGCCGCCAGACCGTCCAGCGCCTCGAACAGGGTGATCAGGGAGCCCTTGTCGTCGATCGCGCCGCGACCCCACACGGCGTTGTCGGTCACCACGCCAGCAAAGGGCGGATGGGTCCACGAGCCTTCGCTGCCCGGCGTCACCGGCACCACGTCCTGGTGGGCCATCAGCACGATGGGGGCCAGGGCCGGGTTCGAGCCGGGCCAGGTGTAGACCAGCGTATGCCCGGCCAGCACCTCGCGCTGCAGGGCGGCGTGGGCGGCGGGATAGGTCGTCTGTAACCACGCGTGCAGCTTGTCCCACTCGGCCGGCTGGTCGTCGGCCCGGTCCTGGTGGCTGATGGTCTGGAAACGGATGGCCTGGGCCAGGTTGGCGGCGGCCTTGGTGGTGTCGACCGTGCGTCCGGCGGCCAGCCTGGCCCCCGCCACGTCGACCGAGGCCGGAGCCTTGAAGGTCGCGGTCCGCACCGCCACGACGCCGGCCACGGCCAGCACCAGTCCAACAGCCGTCAAGCCGGCCTTGCCCGCAAATCCCATCACGCGTCTCCCCCGAACATTTGTTCGAGACTGTGCGGCGGGCGCTGCGCTTTGCCAACCCTCCTTTGCGGCGGGTCTGGCGCCCCCCCCTAGATCGCTCCGCTCAGCTCCTGCACCTCTTCAAACGTCCGCAGGCCCGGGCGTTGAGCACAGACCAGCACGCCCATGTTGCCGGGCAGATGCTGGTTGGCCAGCATCTTCTCGTGGGCGGCGGGGATGTCGTTCCAGGGGAACACCTCCGACAGGCACGGGTCGACACGGCGGTCGATGACCAGCTGGTTGGCGGCGCTGGCCTGCATCAGGTTGGCGAAGTGCGACCCCTGGACGCGCTTCTGGCGCATCCACAGGAAGCGGGCGTCCATGGTCAGGTTGAAGCCGCTGGTGCCGGCGCAGATGGCGACCATGCCGCCGCGCTTGACCAGGAACACCGAGACCGGGAAGGTCGCCTCGCCAGGGTGCTCGAACACCATGTCGACATCCTTGTTGCCGGTGATCTGCCAGATCGCCTTACCGAATTTGCGGCTTTCCTTCATGTAGTCGTTGAATTCGGGGCCATTGACGGTGGGCAGCTGGCCCCAGCAGTTGAATTCGTTGCGGTTGAGCACCGCCTTGGCCCCCATCGACAGCACGAACTCGCGCTTGTCTTCGGAGCTGACCACGCCGATGGCGTTGCCGCCGGCCACGGCGGCCAGTTGCACGGCGAACACGCCCAAACCGCCCGAGGCGCCCCAGACCAGCACGTTCTGGCCCGGCCGCAGCTCATGCGGCTTGTGGCCAAACAGCATGCGATAGGCGGTGGCCAGGGTCAGGGTGTAGCAGGCGGCCTCTTCCCAGGTCAGGTGCTTGGGGCGCGGCAGCAGCTGGCGCGACTGCACCCGGCAGAACTGGGCGAAGCTGCCGTCCGGCGTCTCATAGCCCCAGATGCGCTGGCTGGTGGAGAACATCGGGTCGCCGCCATTGCACTCTTCGTCGTCGCCGTCGTCCTGATTGCAGTGGATGACCACCTCGTCGCCCAGCTTCCAGCGCTTGACCTTCTTGCCCACCGCCCAGACGATGCCCGAGGCGTCGGATCCGGCGATGTGGAAGGGCTGCTTGTGGCCGTCCAGCGGGCTGATCGGTTCGCCCAGGGCGGCCCAGACGCCGTTGTAATTGACGCCGGCGGCCATCACGAGGACCAGAACCTCGTCTTCGCCGATGGTCCAGGTGGGCACCACCTCGACCTGCATGGCCTCGGTGGGCTTGCCGTGGCGCTCCTTGCGGATGCTCCAGGCGTACATGTTGGCGGGCACGTGGAAGGGCGGAGGGATTTCGCCGATCTCATAGAGATCCTTAACAGGCGACTTCTCAAGCGTCGTGGTCGTCATGTCACTCCCCGTTTCCTTCGGCCCCGTTGTTCGTTGCGTTGCAACAACGTCCGAAAGCTCAACTCGGCTGCGCGCGGGTGGTCACAATGGCAAAAACCGATCGCCAACCCATCGTTTTTGGTTCCGAGGCGGACAAATCGACCTCGAGGCAATCTAAGCTGAGACAACTGTTTGAAACTGGCAAGCGGAATCTTGTGCGACGCAACATGAGCGTCGCCTTGTCGCGGGCAAGGCTGTTCAAGCGGCTGGCGATCGGCGAGGCTTGGCCATGAGCCCGACCCTGCATGTCTCCCGTCCCCACGCCGCCATTGTCCTGCTGGAACTGGACGGGCCGCCCGCCAACGGGCTGGGCATGGCGCTTCGCCTCGCCCTGGAAGAGGCCCTGGACGCGATCAACGCGGACCGCGACGTGCGGGCGGTGGTGCTGACGGGACGCAACGGTGCCTTCTGCGCGGGCGATGATCTGCGCGAGGCGGCCGGGCGCGGCGCGGGCCAGTTGGAGGCCGTGCTGGGTTTCAACGTGCTGATGGACAAGGTCGAGGCCTGCCGCGTGCCGATCATCGCGGCCATCGACGGCTGGTGCCTGGGCGGCGGGCTGGAACTGGCCCTGTCGTGCGACATCCGCATCGCCAGCGACCGGGCCAGTTTCGCGGCCTCGGGGGTGAATATCGGGCTGATGGCGTCGGTGGTCCGCCTGCCGCGCCTGATCGGCGAGGCGCGGGCCAAGGCGCATCTGCTGACCGGCGCCAGCTTTGATCCGACCCGGGCCCGGGCCGACGGAGTGGTGAGCCAGGTGCAGGCGGTGGAAGCGCTGCTGCCGGCCGCCCTGGAACTGGCCGACCGCATCGCCTCGCGCGCCCCCCTGGCGGTCGAGGCCGCCAAGCGGGCGGTGGCCGGGGGCAGGGCGGATGTGGCCTCGCTGGTGGCCAGCGCCGACCACGCCGAGGCCGTTGCCGCGTTCATGGCCAAACGGCCGGCGGTGTTTCACCGGGCCTGAGGCGGAAGTCCGTCGGATTGATCGACCGCAAAGCGGGCCTGCGCGCGCTCGCGCAGGATGGGGGCGGCGCCAAGCTGGGCGTCAATTTCCCGGGAAGTCCTGAGCCATGAGCAACACCCCCCACGAACTGCACGAAGAGTTTCCCCAGGACGCCGCGCGGATCCATGCGCTGAAGACCCGCGACGATCACTTCGCCAGCCTTCTGGACGCCTATCATGACGTCAATCGCGCGGTTCACCGGATGGAGACCAACATCGAAGCGGTCGCCGACGCCGTCCTCGAGGACTTCAAGAAGCAGCGCCTGGACCTGAAGGACAAGATCGCCTCGGCCCTGGCCAAGCTGGCCTGACGGGGCAGCCGACTCAGCGCGTTCAGGGGTTGTTGAGCCGCCAGGCGCGATAGCGCTTGCCCTGGGCGCGCTGCTTTATCTGCTGGCCCGCCAGGGTCAGGACCGGCGAGAGCTTGCGAGCCGGGGCCTTGCCCGCCGCCAGGCGGTTCATCTGCGCCTTGGTCAGGGCCATCATGGCCAGGCTGGCAATCTCGCGGCTTTTCCAGGTCACCTCGGGCAGGGTGACGTCCAGGCCCTCGGGCCTGCGCCAGGCCTTGGGCAGGTCAGGCGCGAAGGCCAGGGCGCGGGCGATGCCCACCACCGGCACGCCCGGCAGGGCGCCGTCGGCCGCCAGGGCCGCCAGGGCGACCTCGCGGCGGCGCACCCCGCCGGTCACCATGATCGGCATACTGGCGACCCTGGCGATGTCGCGGGCGAAATCGACGAAATAGGCCTCGCGTGCGGCGGTCGAGGTCTTCGGGCCGGCCTCGGTCTGGCCAGAGTCTGCGGGCGAGCCCTGCATGGCCGGGCTCTCGTAGCTGCCGCCGGACAGCTCGACGAGGTCGACGGCCATGCCGTTCAGCTGTTCCACCACCCAGCGGGCGTCATCGGCGTCGAAGCCGCCCTTCTGGAAGTCGGCCGAGTTCAGCTTCACGGCCACGGCGAAGCGCGGCGACACGCGGCCCCGCACGGCCTTGATCACGTCGAACAGCATCCGGGCGCGGTTCTCGCGCGAGCCGCCCCAGGCGTCGTCGCGGCGGTTGACCAGGGGCGAGAGGAACTGGCTGAGCAGATAGCCGTGGGCGGCGTGGACCTGCACCCCGTCGAAGCCGGCCTCCTCGGCCCGGCGCGCGGTCACGGCGAAGCGCTCGACGATCGCGACGATCTCGGCGGCGGTCAGGGCGCGCGGCTGGGCCAGCAGGCTGGAGAACTTGCCGATATCGACCGGCACCGCCGACGGGGCCACCGCGCCCTGGCCGAGGTCGGCATAGGTCTGGCGACCCGGATGGTTGATCTGCATCCAGACCTGACCGCCGGTCGACTTGGCCTCGCGGGCCCAGGTCTCGAACGGGGCCAGCGGCGCGCGGGCGTCCAGCACCACGCCGCCCGGACCGGTCATGGCCGAGGGATCGACCATCACATTGCCGGTGATCTGCAGGCCAACCCCGCCCTGGGCCCAGCGCCGGTACAGGGTCCACAGCGCCTTTCCGGGAACCTGACCTTCGGCGGCAAGGTTCTCCTCCATCGCCGCCTTGGCGATGCGGTTGGGCAGCACGGCGCCGTTCGGCAGCGCCAGGGGCGCGAACAGGGGCTCGAAGGCGGCGGTGAGCATGACGTCTTGACCTTGGCTTAGTGGATCGCACCTTCTACACCTTCAAGCTGGGTTGAAGGTCAAGTGCCCTTTCGGAGGCCCGTGGAATGAAGATCGGCGAGATCGCCAAGCGCGCCGGGGTGTCGGCCTCGCGCATCCGGTTCTACGAGGCGCAGGGCATCCTGCCGCCTGCGCCGCGCGGCGCGAACGGCTATCGCGACTATCCCGAAAGCCTGATCGCCACCCTGGGCTTCATCGAGCAGGCCCAGCGGCTCGGCTTCTCGCTGAGGGAGATCGCCGGCCACGCGACCCTGGAGGGCAAGGTCTGCGACGCCCTGCCCGAGAAGCTGCGCGCCAAGCTGGCCGAGGTCGACGCCCACATCGCCGCCGCCCTGGCGCGGCGGGCCGAGCTTGTGGCCTTGATCGCGACGCTGGAGCCGGACGAGGAGAAGGCGGCGGCCTGAACGCCCCTCGGATCTCGAAGTCCGGGATGGGTGTCGGCGGGCGATTTCGCACTCGCGAAATGAATGTTGCGCCGCAAAAAATCCCGGATCATGATCGACGATAACAAGAACGATAAGCGCCGGGAGCCCGCCATGTCCGCCAAGCCGTATCAGCATGCGCCCGATGCGCCGTGGATCTTCCGCACCTATGCCGGCCACTCGACGGCCGAAAAGTCCAACAGCCTGTACCGGGCCAATCTGTCCAAGGGGCAGACCGGCCTGTCGGTGGCCTTCGACCTGCCCACCCAGACTGGCTATGATCCCGACCACATCCTCTCGCGCGGCGAAGTGGGCAAGGTCGGGGTGCCGATCAGCCATCTGGGCGACATGCGCCAGCTGTTCGACCAGATCCCCCTGGAGCAGTCCAACACCTCGATGACCATCAACGCCCCGGCCGCCTGGCTGCTGGCGATATATGTGGCGCTGGCCGACGAGCAGGGGGCGGATCGGCGCTTGCTTCAGGGCACGACGCAGAATGATCTGATCAAGGAATATCTGTCGCGAGGCACCTACATCTTCCCGCCGGGCCCCTCGTTGAGGCTGATCGGCGACATGATCGCCTGGTGCTATATCGAGGTTCCGAAATGGAACCCGATGAACGTCTGCAGCTACCATCTGCAGGAAGCGGGCGCGACGCCGGAACAGGAGCTGGCCTTCGCCCTGGCCACCGCGATCTCGGTGCTCGACACCGTCCGGGCCGGCGGCCAGGTGCCCGAGCAGGACTTCGAAATCGTCGCCTCGCGGATCAGCTTCTTCGTCAATGCCGGGGTTCGGTTCGTCACCGAGCTCTGCAAGATGCGCAGCTTCACGCGCCTGTGGGACCAGATCCTGCTGGAGCGCTATGGCGTGCAGGACAAGAAGGCCCGCCGGTTCCGCTATGGGGTGCAGGTCAACAGCCTGGGCCTGACTGAGCAGCAGCCCGAGAACAACGTCTATCGCATCCTGATCGAGGCCCTGGCGGTGACGCTCAGCAAGGACGCCCGCTGCCGGGCCCTGCAGCTGCCGGCCTGGAACGAGGCGCTGGGCTTGCCGCGTCCGTTCGACCAGCAGTGGTCGCTGCGCCTGCAGCAGGTGCTGGCCTATGAGACCGACCTGCTGGAATACGAGGACCTGTTCGACGGTTCGCACGTGGTCGAGGCCAAGGTCGCCGAGCTGAGCAAGGGCGCGCTGGAACAGCTGGCCCTGATCGACAAGATGGGCGGGGCCCAGAACGCCATCGACTACATGAAGACCGAGCTGGTCGCCTCGAACGCCAAACGCGTCCGCTCGGTCGAGACCGGTGACATGACCGTGGTCGGCGTCAACCGCTGGACCGACACGGAAGCCTCGCCCCTGTCGGCCGGCGAAAGCTCGATCGAGACCGTTGACCCGCGCCTCGAAGCCGGCGTCGTCGAGCGTATCAAGGCCTGGCGCGCGGCGCGCGATGACGGCGCTGTTCAGGCGGCCCTGGCCGACCTGAAGGCGGCGGCCCAGTCCGGCCGCAACATCATGGAGCCCTCGATCGTGGCGGCCAAGGCCGGGGTCACCACCGGCGAGTGGTCCGGCGCCCTGCGCGAGGTGTTTGGCGAATATCGCGGCCCGACCGGCGTCGCCATCGTGGTCTCGACCGGCGAGGCCGAGGATGTCGAGGCGGTCAAGCGCGAGGTCGAGCGCGTGTCCGAGGTTCTGGGCCGCACCCTGACCTATCTGGTGGGCAAGCCGGGCCTGGACGGTCACTCCAACGGCGCCGAGCAGATCGCTACCCGGGCCCGGGCCTGCGGCATGGAGGTCGTCTATGACGGCATCCGCTCAACGCCCGACGAGATCGTCCGCCGCGCCAAGGAAAGCCGCGCCCATGTGGTGGGCCTGTCGATCCTGTCGGGCTCGCACCTCGATCTGGTGCAGGAGGTCGTGCGCCTGATGCGCGCCGAGGGACTGGGCGACATCCCGGTCGTGGTCGGCGGCATCATCCCCGACGCCGACGCCCTGATCCTCAAACAGATGGGCGTGGCTCGGATCTACACGCCCAAGGACTTCAAGATCACCGACATCATGGGCGACATCGTCAAGCTGGTGGAAGGCGCGGTGCTGGTCGAGGTGTGAGGCGCCGCCCGCCCTTAGCGCCGCCCCAGCCGCCAGGCCGCCGCGAAGGCCATTAGTGCCAGCGGCGCGAAGGCTCCGAACAGCCACGGCCCCACGGCATAGGCCGCTGCCGGCTCGACGCCGTGGCCAAAGCCCAGCAGGTTGGCCATGGCCCCCGCCGCGGCCGAGCCGGCCGCGCCGCCGATCAGTTGCACGGTGGGCACGGCGGAGGAGGCCAGGGCCTGCTCGTCGGCCGGGGCTGCGGCGATCACCCGGCGGGTCAGGAAGGCCCAGCACAGGCCAAAGCCGCAGCCGATGACCAGGAAGGCGACGGCTGTCTCGACCAGGCCGCCGCGCGTGACGGCCCAGGCGCTCCAGATCACGCCGATCAGCAGAGTCCCGACGCCGGTGCGGATCGCCAGGCCCTCGCGGGCCGGGGGCAGTCCGCCGACCAGCAGGGCGCAGACCGTCCAGCCGGCCGCGATGGCGCCGGTGACATAGCCGGCCATCAGGGGCGAGGCGGCGTGGCGGGCCTGAATGAAGGCGGGGCCATAGACGGTGAAGCCTATGGCGGCGGCCTCGCAGGCGAACATGATCAGCAGGCCAAGGCCGGTGGCGGTGGTCAGGTCGGCGACCGTTCGGGGCAGCAGGCGATCCCGCGTCCCGCGATTGGCCGCCAGCATCGCCGCCATCCCGACCAGACCCAGCACGGCGCAGGCGATGGCGGCCAGCGGCGTGGCGACGATCCCGGCCAGGCCGATCAGGCTGACCCCGACGATCAGCAGGGTCAGTTGCAGGCCCGGAACGCGATTGCGCCCCTCGCCGCGCTTTTCCGAGGGCAGCATGACCGCCACGGCGACCACGAAGATCACGGCCTGGGCGACGAACATCCAGAACGCGCCGCGCCAGAAGCCGACCTGGGCGAACAGGCCGCCGACCAGCGGACCCAGCAGGGTGGCGCCGCCCCACACGCCGGCCACGGCACCATAGACGCGCGGCCACAGGCTTTCGGGGAAGAGGTCGGTGATGGCCACATAGCACAGCGCCACCACGGCGCCGGCCCCCAGGCCCTGCACCAGCCGGCCCACCACGAAGGTGATGAATTCCGGCGCCAGCGCGCTCATCGCGCAGCCGAGCGCATAGGCGATCCCGGCCAGCATGGTGGCCAGCCGCAGACCCAGCGCGATCGACAGCTTGCCGCTGCAGGCCCCGGCGAGGATGGAGCCCATCAGGAAGGCCGCCACCGACCAGCCGAAATACTGGTAGCCGCCGATCTCGCGCGCGACGCTGGGCATGATGGTCGCTGTCACCAGCGTATCGGCCGCGTTCAGCCAGATGCCCAGGCACAGCAACGCGAAGCGCGGCAGCAGCGCGCGGTCGAACAGGGCAGGGTGGTCGGGCGTGGAGGACATCGGCAGGCGGTGATGCCCTTTTCTGGCCGGCTCGCCAAGTCCGGGCCAGCTGGACCGGGTTGATGAAGCGGTTTGCCGGTTGAACGGCGGGCCTGGCTCGTGCTTGGTGCGGCGTTAACCTTTGCAAGGCGCTCCCCCGCCCCATGGCCTATCGCGTACCGCGCCATCCGCGCATCGAGCGCCGCGCCAGACATCAGACGCGCCTGGCGCGGCTGACCGGCCTTGTGCTGCTCTGGTCGCTGGTGGCGATCATGGCCCTGCTGGCGCAGCGCACTCTTCCCACCCAGCATGCGCCGTGGAAGACGCTGAGCGTCGTTGACCCGGTGGGCATGGCCACTCGCATCAAGGCCGCCCGCAGCGGTCGCGACCCAAAGCTTTGCCGGGCCATCCTGGCCAAGGCCGGTCTGACCTATCTGGATCTGCCTGATCGGACTGAGGGCGATTTCTGCGTGGTGCGAGACGCCCTGCGGATCGAATCCGGCATGGCGCCGCTGATCCCGGCCGACGCGCCGATGGTGTGCAAGGAAGCGCTGGCCCTGTCGATCTGGGAGCGTCAGGTCGTACAGCCCGCCGCCTACGAACTGCTGGGCCAGGGCGTCACCGGCCTTGAGCACTACGGCGCCTATTCCTGCCGGCGCATGTACGGCAAGGCCAGCGGGCCGGTCAGCGAGCATGCCCTGGCCGGTGCCATCGACCTGGCCGGCTTCCGGCTGACCGACGGCAGCCGGGTGATGGTCGCTAGCGACTGGACTGATCCGGGCCCCAAGGGCCAGTTCCTGCGCCGGGTGCGCGACGGCGCGTGCCGGGTGTTCCTGACCACCCTGAGCCCCGACTACAACGCCGAGCACCGCGACCACTTCCACCTCGACATGAACGGCTGGAACAAGTGCGCGTGAGGTAACGAGCACCTGCTCTTAAAGCGTCGCCGCCAGCGCCGCCATCTGGTCGGCGGCTATGCCCCAGCCCTCGGTGAAGCCCATTTGCTCGTGGGTCTGGCGGTCCTCGACCGTCCAGTGGCGGGCGATGGCGGTATAGAGGGTTTTGCCGTCGCCAAGGTCCTCGAAGGTGATGATGCCGGTCATGAAGGGCTTGGCCGACGGCTTCCAGGCTTGCGTGAAGGCGTCGGTAAACACGATCTTGCGGTTGTCGATCACTTCCAGATAGACGCCCGGATTATCGACGACCTCGCCGTTGGGGCCGTTCATGGTGATCAGGCTGTTTCCCCCGGTCCGCGCGTCGATGACCGCTTTGGAGACGTACCAGGGCGGAGGACAGAACCACTTGGTCAACAGGTCTGGCGTGGTCCAGCACCTGAACAGCTTGTCGGCGGGGACGTCGATGATCCGGGTCAGGACCAGGTCGCGTTCGGGATCGGTGTCTGCGGTGTCGGGGGACATGATCGGCTCCATCGGATGGGCGGACTTTCGCCTGAAGGACATGCGGACTCCAGAGGCCTCACAGCGACGCGGGCAACCTATCTCGCGGGCGCGGACGCTGAACGCCGGGTTTCAGCCCCGGAGCGGCGCGGCTCCAGCCCTTTGAGGCTGACCACCCCCATCGCGGCCATCAGCCGGTCAGGGGTCGCGCCCTGGACGGTGGGAACCCATTTGACCAGCCAGATCAGCATGCCCAGCAACAACTGCACGACCAGCTTGGGTTCGCAGGCGACGATCGAGCCGTCTGTGATGCCGTCCTCGACCAGCCGCTCCAGGTCATTGGTCAGTCTCTGGCCCCAGTCCGACACCTCGGCGCGCTGGGCGTCGGTCAGATAGGACAGATCGCCGAAATAGAGCAGGGGCCCGTTTTCCGCAGCGTCATGCAGCAGGTCACGCAGGAAACGTTCGAGCTTTTCCGCGCCCGCGCCGTGCGTGCGAAGGGTGGCCACCAGAATGTTTTCCAGCCGCTCCAGGGACTGAAGATGGCAGGCAAACGCCAAGGCCTGCTTGTTGGGGAAGTAATAATAGAGCGCAGCATCCCGCAGATCGAGCCTTGCGGCGATCTCGGACATCGTGGCCAGAGCAAAGCTCTTGATATTGATGATCTCGCTGGCGGCCCGAAGGATCGCATCGCGCTTCTTCACCGACTTGCGGCTGTGGGACAACGTCCTGGAACCGTCGGTTCCCGTCGCCTCGACCGGGTCTTGACCCTTCACTATGCCCGCCCCGCTTTGCGCCTATTTGTGGCGTTTGGGAGTCTATTGAACGGATAACGGCTGATCGCAAGCGCCCGCCGTGAAAGTCTAACTTGCATTAAAATATCTAGGTGACCATAAAATTGGTCAACGAAGGTCGACGCAATGACGGCGGCCCGAAGAAAAAACCTTAGGGAGGTTTCCGTGAAGAAGATCCATTTGCTCGGCGTTTCGCTCGTCGCGCTCATCGCCAGCAGCCCCGCATTCGCCCAGGTCCAGTCGCAGGGCTCGACCGTCGAAGAGATCATCGTCACGGCGACGAAGCGCGAGCAGACCCTGCAGGACGTGCCGGTCTCGGTTTCGGTAACCGGTGCCCAGGCCGTTGAGCGCGCCCAGGTGCGCGACCTGATTGACCTGCAGTCCCTGGTGCCTTCGCTGAAGGTTTCGCAGTTTAACGCCGTCAGCCAGACCAACTTCGTCATTCGCGGCTTCGGCAACGGCAACGGCAATGACGGCATCGAGAGCTCGGTCGCGGTGTTCATCGACGGCGTCTATCGCTCGCGGTCGTCTTCGGCCCTGGACGACCTTCCGGAAATCGAGCGCATCGAAGTGCTGCGCGGCCCGCAATCGACCCTGTTCGGCAAGAACGTCTCGGCCGGCGCCATCAGCATCGTGACCAAGAAGCCGCAGTTCGATTTCGGCGGCAAGGCCGAGGTCAGCTTCGGCAACTTTAATCAGCAGCAGCTGAAGGCGACGATTACCGGCCCGCTCAGCGAGACCGTGGCGGTTCGTCTTTCCGGCGGCCTGAACAAGCGCGACGGCTTCGCCACCAACGTGATCACCGGCAATGACGTTAACGACCGCGACCGCTGGTCGATCCGCGGCGACGTCCTGTGGCTCCCGACCGACCAGACCTCGGTCCGGATCATCGCCGACTACAACAAGATCAACGAAGTCTGCTGCACCGTGGTGCAACTGCTGAACGGTCCCGCGACCCAGTTCATCGCCGCGCCGGCACCCTTCGGTCTGGGGGCCAAGGTCGGCAACCCGGCCACCAAGTTCAACCGCGACGTGACCTTCACCAGCGATCCGGTCAATACCCTGTCGGGCAAGGGCGTGTCGGGCCAGATCGACCATGATTTCGGTTTCGCCGCCCTGACCGCGATCACTGCCTATCGCAAGCAGAACGCCGCGTCGTTCCAGGACATCGACTTCTCCGGCGCCGACCTGGCCACCAACGATCTGGGCAACACGATCAAGACCTTCACCCAGGAACTGCGCCTGGCCTCGAAGGGCGACGGTCCGCTCACCTGGCTGGTCGGCGGCTTCTACCAGAACGAAAAGCTCGACACCGGCCGCACGATCGCTTTCGGCAAGGACATTCGCGGCTTCGCCGAAGGTCTGAGCGGTCAGGTGCCGGCGGCGCTGCTGGGCGCACTGCCCGCGCCTCTGCGTCCGGCTCTGGCCGGCCGTTCCAACATCTATGCGCTCGAGTTCCTGCAGAGCCTGGTCACGCCTTCGGTCGTTCCGGGCCGGACCTATTTCCAGGCCGGCCAGGGCATCGACGACTACTATACGATGGATCAGACCTCGTTCTCGCTGTTCGGCCAGGCTGACTATGCCGTCACCGACAAGCTGACCCTGACCGGCGGTCTGGCCTTCCTGAGCGACGAAAAGGACGCCACATCGAGCGTCGTCCTTAGGGACCCCTTCTCGTCCCTGAACCTGAGCGCGGTTCCGCAGCTGGCGGCCCTGGGCCTGCCGGGCAGCCTGTATGCCGCCCTCGGCGGTCTGCAGTTCTACTATGGCAACACGGCCAACCATGCGCCGGTCAATTTCCCCAATGCCACGGAGTCGGGGAAGCTGAAGGCCGACAAGGTCACCTATTCGGTTCGTGCGGCCTATGACTTCGGCAGCATCAACACCTATGTCAGCTATTCGACGGGCTGGAAGGCCGGGGCGTTCAACCTGTCCTCCGACAGCCGTCCGCCGAATGCCAACGGCGTCGGCCGCAGCGCCAACCCCGAAGACGTCACCGTGCTTGAAGCGGGCCTGAAGGCCAACTTCCCGGGCGGCTACTTCAACGTGGCGGTGTTCGACCAGGCGATCGAGGGCTTCCAGTCCAACGCCTTCACGGGCCTCGGCTACAGCCTGGTCAATGCCGGCAAGGAATCGGTTCGCGGCTTCGAAATCGACAGCGCCTACCGCCCCCTGTCCTGGCTGTCCCTGACCGGCGCGGTCACCTATCTCGACCCGAAGTACGACTCCTTCACCGGCGCGGCCTGCGTGAACTATGACACCGTGCGCTGCCCGTTGAACCCGGCGACCGGTCGTCGTCCGAACTTCCGCGACCTGACCGGCGATGCGCCGGCCGGTATTCCGACGTGGAGCCTCTCGACTTCGGCCACCGCCAACCACAACTTCGGCAACGGTTATTCCGGCTATCTGCGGGTAGAATACGACTACACCAGCGACACCCAGCTGACGGAAACCACCCCGCCCGAGCTGTCGACTTGGGGTCAAAACAACGTCAATGCCAGCCTGGGCCTGATCAATGAAGCCCACAGGCTTGAAGCCATGCTCTGGGTTCGTAACCTGACCGAGGATGACAGCCTGATCGCGACCTTCCCGACCGTGGTGCAGGACGGCAGCTACAGCGGCTATCCGACGGCGCCGCGCACCTACGGCCTGACCGTGCGCAAGTCGTTCTAAGACCCGGACCTGTGCATCGCCCGGCGTTCCCGGGCGGTGCAGAGACCTGACTTCAGAAGGCGCTTCCGGCCAAGGCCGGAGGCGCCTTCGTCGTTTTGGCGCGGACCCCAAACCTTGACCGCGCCGCCTGGGCGGCTCAGTGTGCCGACAATTCAAACAACCGTTTCAGGGAGCGCGCCATGGGCCTCTTCGACCTCACCGGCAAGGTGGCGATCATCACCGGATCCTCGCGCGGCATCGGCAAGGCCATCGCCCAGCGCATGGCCGAGCACGGCGCCAAGGTGGTGATCTCGTCGCGCAAGGCCGGGCCGTGCGACGAGGTCGCGGCCGAGTTGAACGCACAGCACGGCGAGGGAACGGCCATCGCCGTCCCGGCCAATATCGCCTCCAAGGAAGATCTGCAGCGCCTGGTCGACGAGACCCGGCTGACGTTCGGCAAGGTCGACATCTGCGTCTGCAACGCTGCCAGCAATCCCTATTACGGCCCCCTGGCCGGCATCGCCGACGACCAGTTCCGCAAGATTCTCGACAACAACATCATCAGCAATCACTGGCTGATCGGCATGGTCGCGCCCGAGATGCGCGAGCGCCGCGACGGCTCCATCATCATCATCTCGTCGATCGGCGGCCTGCGCGGCAACGCCATCATCGGGGCCTACAACATCTCCAAGGCCGCTGATTTCCAGCTGGCGCGAAACCTGGCGCACGAGTTCGGACCCGACAATGTGCGGGTCAACTGCATCGCGCCCGGCCTGATCAAGACCGATTTCGCCAAGGCCCTTTGGGACAATCCCGAGACCCTGGAGCGCTCGACCAAGAGCGTACCGCTGCGCCGCATCGGCGAGCCCGATGAACTGGCCGGGGCGGCGGTCTATCTGGCCTCCAAGGCCGGCAGCTTCATGACGGGTCAGGCGCTGGTGGTGGACGGCGGCGCGACAATCTGACGGCGTTTCGAGGGTGCAAGCTTAACGGTGCATATACGCGTTGGGTTGCAGGGTCCCCGCCCTGGAGCGTCTTCCGAAAAGTGTGAAACGGCTATCGGATCGAAAACGCTCCAAACTGATGATTTAGAGCCCTTTTCGTCCGAGCCTGATGAAGCCATCAGGTCGGCAAGGGCTTTAGCCTAGGAGCGGCGTTGCGACGATTTCTGGCCTCTGTCGTCCTTTTCGCGAGTCTGGCCGTTTGCGCCGGCGCCTGGGCGGCGGATCGTGCCCCGTCGACGATGGCCGTCCGGCTTGGGCAACTGAACGACAGCATCGGCGCCCACCAGGTCCGGCGGCCGCCGCGCGACAACGAGGACATTGAGCGGGCAGGGCAGAAGGCGCTTCGCCAGAACGGTCCCGAGCGGCTCTATGGCCTGTGGCGCGTGCTCTATGCTTACAAAAGCAATCAGATCCAGGGTGTTTTCGACGGCTGGATCGCAAAGACCCGCCAGGCTGCCCGACGCGACAATGACGCGCCGCTGCTGGCCTTGACCGACATGATGGTGCTGACCTACCGCAACGAGACCGCAGGGTTCCAGGCCTTTTCCGAAGCGGACTGGAAGCGGCTACTGGATCATCCGTCGCAGGATGTTCGCATGATGACCGGCATTGAGCGCGTGCGTCATCTGGGCCAGACCGGACAATGGTCAGAAGCCGTGCGCATGGCCGCCAATCTGACCGTGGAGATCGAGCGCCGTGGCGAGATCGCCCGTCCCCTGCTGGCCGAAGCCCACCAGGTGCACTCCTATACGCTGGCGGACATCGGTGACAAGGAAGGGGCCCTGGAGCGGATGACGGAGGCCGCCGCCCTCGATGAGCGCGACGCCTTTTACATGCGCAAGATCGAGCGGGTCTACGACATTGCCTATACGGCCATTGAGGTCGGCGAAATCCATGCCGCCGAGCGTTTGGCCAAGCTGCATCACGAGATGACCTGGGCCAGTGGCGACCCTGGGCTGCGGGCCTGGGACCGGTTCCTTTGCGCTCTCGTCGCCGAAGCCCGGGCGTCGCCGAACGGTGTTCTGGCTTGCCTTCCGGAAATGGCGACTGCCCTGGCCAAGCCCAACAGTCGACTGCTCGTTGTCATGTTGAAAAAGCGGCTCCTCGCTCAGGCCATGCTGGGTGAGGCCGCTGCAGCACGGTCTGACCTCGCGCGGCTAAGGGCCGTCCCGACCACCTTGTTAGACCGCGATCTGCAGATCGAACTTCTGGCAGAGGCCTATATCGACCAGACCGAAGGGCGTAGCCGGGAGGCTTTCCTCAAGCTGGACACCTGGCGTCGCCGGGATCGGGCCGACACTGACAAGGCTCATACGCGCAGCGTGGCCGAAATGTCGGCAGCGCTCGACAGCGAGTTGCGCGCCAAGCGCGACGAAAGTCGACGTCTGGCCGCCGAGGTCCAGCTCAATCGCCAGTTGGCCCAGGCCTCGGGCGTGATCGCCCTGCTGTTGGCGCTGCTGGTGGCGGGCGGCGTGACCTGGACGATCAATCTCCGCCGCGCCTCGCGCCATCTGCGCGAGGCCCGAGAGCACGCCGAGGCCGCCAACCAGGCCAAGTCAGCGTTCCTGGCGGTGATGAGCCACGAATTGCGCACACCGCTGAACGGCATGCTGGGTCTGGCCCAATCGCTGCGGTCCGAAGATCTTCCGCCGCATCAGCGCGAGCAGGTCGACATGATCCTGGACTCCGGCGACACCCTGCTGGTGCTGCTCAACGACATTCTCGACCTGTCGAAGATCGAGGCGGGCAAGCTGGAGATCGCCCCGACCGCCGGCGATCTGGCCCAGGTCTGCGCGCGCCTGATCGGCGGCTATCAGCCCACAGCGCGCGACAAGGGTATTGAGCTGGTCTTCCGCATCGAGGGCGCGCCGCCCGGACCGCTGCTGTTCGACGCCGTGCGCCTGCGCCAGTGCCTGACCAACCTGGTTTCCAACGCCTTGAAATTCACCAACACGGGACAGGTCGAGGTGACCCTGTCGTGCGGACCCGATCTGGCCACGGGGCGCCAGCGCGTCCGTCTGCGGGTGCTGGACAGCGGCATCGGCATGAGCGAGGCAACCCTGGCCAAGTTGTTCGGAGCCTTCACCCAGGCCGACGCCTCGACGACCCGGACGTTTGGCGGCACCGGGCTGGGGTTGAACATCACCCGGCGGCTGGTCGAGATGATGGGCGGCGACATCCAGGTCCAAAGCCACGAGGGCCATGGCTCGATCTTTGTCCTGGAGATGCTGGCCGACACCTGCGCCGCCTCCGACGAAGCGCCGGACGACGTTGACGGCGCCGAAGATGAGCCCTCTTTCGCCGCCCTGCATGGCCGCCGCGTGCTGGTGGTCGACGACCACCCCGTCAACCGCCGTGTGATCCGGCTGTTCCTGACGCCGTTCGAGTGCGAGCTGATCGAGGCCGAAAACGGCCAAGAGGCGCTGGACGCGCTGGAGGCCGGCCTCATCGACATCGTGCTGATGGACGTCAACATGCCGGTGATGGACGGGCTGACGGCCACGCGTCAGCTGCGCGCTGATCCGCGCTTCGAACGACTGCCCGTGATCGCCCTGACCGCCGATGTGATGTCGGCCCAGATCAAGACCTGCCTCCTGGCCGGGGCCGACGCGCATGTCGCCAAGCCCATCGACCTGCGCGACTTGCTGTCGGCGATGGACCGGGTTCTGTCCGCGCGCGTCCCTGCGGGGCGAGCCGCTAGCCCGGACGCCGTACCTCGAACCGCATGAGCTGACCCTGGTCCGGGTCGAAATAGCCGCCGACATGAGTAAAGCCGCAACGGGCCAGCACCTTCTGCGAGGCGATCCGCGCGGGCATGGTCTCGGCTGTGACCAGCGACACCCGGGGGTCACGAAAGGCGCGGGCCACCAGCAGACTTGCGGCCTCGACGCCATAGCCCTTGCGATGCTCGGCCTCGACCACCGAATAGCCGATCTCGACCTCGCCCCAGATGTTGGGCGGACCCTTGAAGCCGCAGACGCCGACCAGCCGGTTCTGGACGATCATGTACCAGCCGACATAGCCCGGCTCGTCGGGATGGTCGGCCAGCAGGCCGCGCATCCAGTCGCGCGTGGCCGGGTCATTGTGTTCCGGCGGCCAGGAGACCGGCGACTTGACGCCCAGGCATTCGGCGATGGCCTCTCCGCCCACGTCCTCGGCGTCGAACGTTTCGGCGGTGGCACCGATCAGCGAGATGACCGGGCCGCGTTCCACGAGCATCGATATAGCCATCAGCCCTGTCTCCCGAGGCGCTCTGAGGCGCCTTCCTTCTGGTGGTAGAGCCGGGGCAGGTGTCGATCAACCGCCCAGGCGGGGCCGGGCCGCCGCCAGCCGCGCGATGGCCGCGTCGAGGGTCGCGTCGGTCTTGGCGAAACACAGGCGCACGATGTGGGTCACCGGTCTTTGCGCATAGAATGCCGAGACCGGTATGGCCGCCACTCCGTGCTCGCGCGCCAGGGCCAGGCAGAAGGCGCGATCGGCCATCGCGATACCGGAGGCGCGCAGGTCGACATTGAGGAAATAGGTTCCGGCGCTGGGCAACACCCGGTAGCCGGCGACCTCCAGTCCGGCGGTCAGGCGATCGCGCGAGGCCTGCAGGCCGGCAGGCATGGTCGTGAACCAGTCGCGGTAGTGCTCCAGTCCCCAGGCCACGGCCGCCTGCAGATTGGGTGGGGTGGTGAAGGTCAGGAACTGGTGGGCGGCGGCCCGCGCGCGGGTCAGGGGCGGGGCGGCGCACAGGAAGCCGACCTTCCACCCTGTCATACCAAAAAGTTTGCCCGCCGAGCCGATCTTCACCGTCCGCTCGCGCATGCCGGGGAAGTCCATCAGCGACCGGTGGCGGGCGCCATCGAAGGTGACGGCCTCCCAGACCTCGTCGCAGACGGCGATGGCGTCGTGGGCGACGCAGAATTCCGCCAGCAGGGCCAGGTCCGCGTCGGGCGTCACTGTGCCCGCTGGATTGAGCGGGCTGTTGAGCACCACCATCCGCGTTCGGGGCGTGAAGGCGGCCTCCAGCGTGGCGCGGTCGAAGCGCCAGTGCGGCGGCTCAAGACGAACCAGACGCGGGATGCCGCCCGCCCGGCGCACCAGCGGCAGATAGGCGTCGTACAGTGGCTGGAACAGCACCACCTCGTCGCCCGGCGAGATCAGTGAAAAGAAGGCCGCCGCCAGGGCCTCGGTCGCGCCGGAGGTAACGGTGATCTCGTCCGCGTCAAGATCCAGCCCCTGGCTCAGGCCATAGTGCCGGGCGACAGCGGCGCGCAGCTCGGGCAGGCCGCGCATCGGCGGGTACTGGTTGGAGCCGCTCATCAAGGCCTGCGCCGCCTTGGCCCGCAAGGGCTCGGGGCCGGCATCGTCGGGAAAGCCCTGGCCCAGATTGATCGCGCCCAGTTCGCGCGCCAGGCCGCTCATCTCTTCAAAAATGGTCGTCGGCAGGTTGTCGAACACCGGGTGGACCATGATGCGCGCCTTGCCTGTTGCCTTGACCGTTTGATCGCACAATATCGAGCTCATGCGCATCCTGCCTTTCGAGCCCCGACACGCCGACGCCTGGCGCGACCTCAACACCGCCTGGATCTCTAGATATTTCACGATGGAGGCCAAGGACCACGAGGCGCTGAACGACCCGGTCGGCAAGATCCTCGACAAGGGCGGCCATATCCTGATGGCCGAGACCGAGGACGGCGAGATCATCGGCTGCGTCGGCCTGATCCTGCTGGCCGATGGCGGGTTCGAGGTCGCCAAGATGACCGTTACCGAGCAGGCGAGGGGAACCGGGCTGGGCAGGATGCTGATGCAGGCCTGCATCGACAGGGCCCAGGCGCTGGGCGCGCCACGGCTTTATCTGGAGACCAATTCCAGCCTCGCGCCGGCGCTCGGGCTCTATCGGGCGATGGGGTTTGTTGATTTGGCCCATCGCGACACGCCGTATGCGAGGGCGGATGTGTTCATGGAGCGGCGGGTTTAGCCGCTATTCGTCGCGTTGCTGACAGCGGGCATGCTGACGAGCTTTTCGGGGTTGGCAGCGGACGCCTCGGAACCCCTCTCTCT
Source organism: Caulobacter sp. (assembly GCA_031415995.1). Classification (GTDB taxonomy): domain Bacteria; phylum Pseudomonadota; class Alphaproteobacteria; order Caulobacterales; family Caulobacteraceae; genus Caulobacter. Next base: position 23,880 of record JANOSS010000011.1, read on the forward strand.
ATGAGAGAGGGGTTCAAAACGTCCGACTTGGGTCGAAATTCGCCGTGCGCTTCCCGGCGGCAAGCGAAGGTCGCCACCGTCAAAAGGCGATGAGAGCGGCGTTAGAGGGGGCAGATACGCCGGCCCCCACGCAACCTTCACCGGAGCTCACGCATTCCTGCTGCTCAACCGGGCTATGAGGAGAGACACATGAGCGGCGTAGGCATTATCGGCGCGATCATCATCGGCATTCTGGCCGGCTGGATCGCCGAACAGATCATGAAGCGCAATCACGGGCTGCTGACCAACCTGATCGTCGGTGTGATCGGTTCGTTCCTGGGTGCGTTTGTCGCCAGTGCGCTGGGCATCAGCTTTGGCGGCTTCATCGGCAGTCTGGTGATCTCGACCATCGGCGCGATCGTGCTTCTGGCCCTGCTGGGTCTGATCAAGAAACGCTAATCGCGATCAGGCCAAGGCGGAGGTCGAACCGGCTTCCGTCTCGGCCGCCTCGACGCTTTGGCGTCGCATGCGGCGCGCCAGGTCGCTGAGCAGGAAATTGGGGATGTCGCCGACCGGCATGGGGCGTCCGAACAGGAAGCCTTGGAAGTGGTCGCAGTGCATCTCGCCCAGCATACGGGCCTGATCTGCGGTCTCGACACCCTCGGCGGTGACCTGCAGCTTCAGGGTCTGGCCCAGAAGGGTGATGGTGCGGACGATGTCGCTGATGGCGGTGTTCTCGCCCATCTCGGCCACGAACGAGCGGTCCAGCTTGATCTTGTCGAACGGGAACCGCCACAGATAGGCCAGGCTGGAATAGCCGGTGCCGAAATCGTCCATGGCGATCTTCACGCCCAGGGTCTTCAGCGCCGCAAGCTGCTCCAGGGTTCGGGCCGTGTCGTTCAGCAGCAGGCCCTCGGTGATTTCCAGCTCAAGCCTTGACGGATCCAGACCCGAGTCGCTGAGCGCGCGCGCCACCTGGCCCACCAGGTCGCCCGAGGCGAACTGGTTTGGCGACAGGTTGACCGCCACGGTCAGGGGCGCGGGCCATGCGGCGGCCTGCCTGCAGGCTTCGTTGAGCACCCATTCGCCGATCTTGCCGATCAGGCCCCACTGCTCGGCGCACGCGATGAAGTCATTGGGCGGAACCAGGCCGCGACGCGGATGCTGCCAGCGCAGCAGCGCCTCGAAGCCGGTGATGTCGTGCTCGCGACAGCCGATCAGCGGCTGGAAGAAGACCCTCAGCTCGTCATTCTTCAGCGCGGCGCGCAGATCCATCTCCAGCGCCCGCCGTTCCTGGGCCCGGACATCCATCGACAGCTCGAAGAACCGGTAGGCCCCGCGACCGTCGCCCTTGGCGCGGTAGAGGGCCAGGTCGGCGTTCTTCAGCAGGCTGTCGGCATCAGCCGCATCGACCGGGGCGATGGCGATGCCGATGCTGGCGCCGATCAGGACATTGTAGCCCTTGATGTCATAGGGCTGGGACAGGGTCTCGACGATGGCGCGCGCCAGCTCGCTCAGGGGTTCCGGCGGCGGGGCGGGGGCAACGACGACGGCAAACTCGTCGCCGCCGAGGCGGGCCACGAAGCCGGCCTCGCCGACGCACTGGCGCAGGCGCTCGGCGACCTCGATCAGCAAGGCGTCGCCGACCGGGTGGCCCAGGCTGTCGTTGACGCCCTTGAAATAGTCCAGGTCCAGGCACAGCACGGCGCAACCGCCTATGGCGTCAACGGCTTGCGCATGGTCGGCCCAGGCCTTGCTCAGGGCCTGCAGGAACGACTGGCGGTTGGGCAGCTGGGTCAGGACGTCGAAATGGGCCAGACGCGAGATGCGCGCCTGGGCCTCGCGGGCTGCGGTCACGTCGGCCCCGACACCGCGGTATCCCGTGAAGGCGCCGTCCATGTCGTGGATCGGCTTGGCGCTCAGCGACCACCAGTGGGTGAGAGCGCCCACCTGCACCGGCACGACGATATCGCGGAAGGTCTTGTGTTCGGCCAGCAGCGCCGCCAGCGAGGCCACCGGGCCGGCCGGGCCTTCGGCGGCGGGACCGCACAGGGCGGCCAGGGCCTGGCCGAGAAGCTCGCGCCGGTCGGTTCCGGCGGCGGAGGCCATCCGGTCGGACACGTAGCTGAGCGCGCCGCGCGCATCGATTTCCCAGAGCCAGTCGCTGGCGCCTTCCTCAAAGTCGCTGAGCAGCAGGCTGACGACCTGTTTCTGACGTTCCAGCTCCTCGCCGGCCACCAGCCGTTCGGCGAACACCTTGGCGTGCGACAGGCACGAGAGGCTGACCACCAGGTAGCAAAAGATCAGAAGGCCGCCCAAGGCCAGCAGGATCGGGTCGCCGCTGCGCACCAGGACATACAGCGAGCCGATCACCATCGGGGTTGAATAGGCGATTGCGGCAGGCGGAAAGGCCAGCATGGCAAATCCGCCGCAGCCGACCATGCCGGCGATCACCGAGACGATCATCATGCGCATCTGCACGCTGGCGGTGTCGCCATCCATGGCCAGGATTGGCAGGGCGCCCCACAGGCAGCCCAGCAAACCTGCCTGGGCCGCGATACGGCGCAGGCCGCGCGCAGACACGGTGGACTTGCCGCCCTTGCGGCGCTTGGCGGCCAGCCAGCCGCGCAGGCCCAGCAGGCCATAGCTGATCACTATGGCCGACCAGATGATCAGACCGGTCCGATGCGGACCTGTCAGGCCGGTCAGGCAGACCAGCATGGCGATGACGATGTTGGCGCCCATCATGATCGGTGTCAGGCGCAGGATGCTGGCCAGTTGCTCCATGCGCACACGGCCGGCCATGTCCTCGGGCACGACGGGCAGCATGGGGGACAGCATGGGGGCCAGACGCCCCGTAATGATCGAGATGGCGGCGGCCTTGCCCACGGCGCGGTCCTGATTTCCCCGGGACGACGAGGTCCCGCGGGCCACCTTCGACGGTTTTGGTGAACCAGGCGTTAAGTCCCTGTGGCCGCACAAGCTTTGCGCGTTCGACGCGACGGTTTGGCGTGGAGCTCACCCAGAAAAAAGGCCGCCGACCCGAGAGGGGCGGCGGCCTTTGTCAGATCAGGACTTGTTGTCCTATTCTTCCTTGACGCGACGCTTGCGGAACGACGGGTTCAGGGTCTGCTTGCGCAGGCGGATGTTCTTGGGCGTCACTTCGACCAGCTCGTCTTCCTCAATATAGGCGATAGCCTGTTCGAGGGTCATGCGGCGCGGCGGGGTCAGGCGAACGGCTTCATCCTTGCCCGAGGCGCGGATGTTGTTCAGCTGCTTGGCCTTCATCGGGTTGACGTCGAGGTCGTCCTGACGGGCGTTCTCGCCGATGATCATGCCCTGATAGGTCTTTTCACCGGCGCCGACGAACATCGTGCCGCGATCTTCCAGGTTCCACAGCGCGAAGGCGGCGGTTTCGCCTTCCGAGTTCGAAACCAGCACGCCCTTGCGCTGGCTGTCGATGGCGCCCTTGTAGGGCTCATAGTGGCTGAACACGCGGTTCAGCACGCCCGAACCACGCGTATCGGTCAGGAACTCGCCCTGATAGCCGATCAGCGAGCGCGACGGCGCCACCAGCTGCAGGCGGGTCTTGCCGGCGCCCGACGGACCCATGTCCTTCAGTTCGGCCTTACGCATCGACAGCTTTTCGATGACGATGCCCGAGAACTCGTCGTCGACGTCGATCATGACGTCTTCGATCGGCTCGAGGCGCTTGCCGGTTTCAGGATCGGTCTGGAACACGACGCGCGGACGGCTGATCGACACTTCGAAGCCTTCGCGGCGCATGCCTTCAATCAGCACGCCCAGTTGCAGCTCGCCGCGACCGGCGACTTCATAGGCGTCGCCCTCGGCCGTTTCGCTGACCTTGATGGCCACGTTGGATTCGGCTTCGCGCAGCAGACGGTCGCGAATGACGCGGCTCTGGACCTTGTCGCCCTCTTTACCCGCCAGGGGGCTGTCGTTGACCGAGACGGTCATCGAGATGGTCGGCGGATCGATCGGCTGGGCGGGCAGGGCCTCGGTGACTTCCATGGCGCACAGGGTGTCGGCCACGGTCGCCTTGGACAGGCCCGCGATGGCGACGATGTCGCCGGCTTCGGCTTCATCGACCGGCTGGCGCTTCAGGCCGCGGAAGGCCAGTACCTTGGTGATGCGGCCGCGCTCGATTTCCTTGCCGTCCAGCGACAGGGCGTGGATCGACATGCCGGGAACGGCCTTGCCGGAGGTGATGCGGCCGGTCAGCAGGCGACCCAGGAAGGGGTCATTTTCGATCAGGACCGACAGGATCTGGAACGGCTTGTCGACGTTCTCGACGACCTTGGGCTCGGGCACGTGGCGCACGATCAGGTCGAACAGGGGAGCCAGGGTGCTGTTGGGCTGGTTCATGTCCAGCGTCGCCCAGCCGTTCTTGCCCGACGCGTAGATGTGCGGGAAGTCGAGTTGCTCGTCCGTGGCGCCCATGGTGGCGAACAGGTCGAACACGTCATTGAGGATCCGGTCCGGATCGGCGTGCGGCCGGTCGACCTTGTTGAGGCAGAGGATCGGACGCAGGCCCATCTTCAGGGCCTTACCCAGGACGAACTTGGTCTGGGGCATGACACCTTCTTCGGCGTCGACCAGGATCACGCAGCCATCGACCATGCCCAGGATGCGTTCGACTTCGCCGCCGAAGTCGGCGTGGCCGGGGGTGTCGATGATGTTGATGCGGGTTTCGCCCGCCTCACCGTGCCACAGGACGCTGGTGCACTTGGCCAGGATGGTGATCCCGCGCTCGCGCTCCTGGTCATTGGAGTCCATGGCGCGCTCGGTCGTGGCTTCGTTCGCGCGGAAGATGCCGGACTGGGCCAGGAGCTGATCGACGAGGGTGGTCTTGCCATGATCGACGTGCGCGATGATGGCGATGTTTCGCATGGACATGGAGAAGGCGAACTTTCGGGGAAGAAAACGGGAGATGACGCTGCGCGCATCAGGCGCGCGGCTTTTACGCGACTGCGCTGCGTTTATCCACCCCACCTGTTGAGAAAGGGGATTCGATGGAAACCGGTGTCATCGCAAAAGCCTTGATTTGGCGGGGTTTGAGAGCCCTTCGCAGGCAGGGTTGTTTCACTGGCAACTAATTGTGCACTGCAACATGCGTGGAAAGTGGGCGCCATTGAGCGATCGGCGTTACATAACCCTTGTCCTGCATGGGTTTTTCTTCAAGCTCCTTCAGCAAAATCGACACGAGCGTCCACTTTTCCGCTTGCCCGATTTCGCACCGCACCCTATAAGCGTCCTGTGAGGCGGCCTTGTCGCCTCTGCCCTTCCTGGGCGTTTCCTCCCTAATGAACTGCCCGGCTTTCGAGCCGGGCTTTTTTTTGGCCTGAATGCCGGTAGCGGTCACAAGGCAGTTAATCCCGCTTCGGCGGATACGGCCGCGGAGATCCAGCGGCCGATCGGATCGGCGCAACACGGCGATCTTGAGCTTCAGCGCAGGCTGGAAACGTCCAGATCCGCCAGGGCGCGGGTCAGGCGATCGGCGTCGGCGGCCAGCTTGGTCAGCCCCTCGGTCGGCTCGCGCGTCGACTCGTTCATATAGAGCGCGCGGTTGATCTCGATCTGCAGGGCGTGAGTACGCCGCGCCGGCCGGCCATAGTGCTCGGTGGTGTAGCCGCCGGCATAGGGCGCGTTGCGGGCCACGCGATAGCCCATCGATTCCAGCTCTCGCTCCACCAATGCGGTGAGCTTGGGCGAGCAGGCCGCGCCGAACCGGTCGCCCAGCACGATATCGCAAGGGCCACCGCCCCGCGCCCTCTGGCCCCGGGCCGCCGCAGCCGGCATCGAATGCCAGTCCACCAGAACCGCGCAGCCATGGGTCGCCCGCGCCGAGGCCAGCAGACGGTCCAGCGCGTCGTGATAGGGGCGGTGGGCCAGCGCGACGCGGGCCTGGGCCTCGGCGAAGGTCAGCTTTCGGGCATAGATGGGACGTCCTTCGCCGGCAACCCTGGCGATGGCCCCCAGGCCGGCGACCACCCGCGCCGAGCGGCTCCGGGCATAGTCGGGCAGTTCGTCCTCGAACATCGCCGGGTCCAGCTCCCACGGCTCGCGATTGAGATCGATATAGGCCCGGGCCAGTCGCGCCTGGATCACCGCCGCGCCCAGCGTGGGCGCCCCGGCGATGATCTGGTCGACGAAAGAGTCTTCCGAGCCCCGGATCGCCTCGGCGTCCAGCCGCGCGGCGGCCATCATGTCGGCGGGATAGATGCTGCCCGAGTGGGGCGAGGCGAAGACCAGGGCCGTGGGCGGCGGCGCGGGCTCGGGCGCGGCGCGCAGGACTTCATGGGCCGGGCAGGCGAGGAGCACCACGGAAGGCGCGACGGCTGTCGCCGGCGGCTTCCTCGTCGCGTTAGGCTCCCAAGCGCTCATGGGCCATAGTCGCAAGGCTGGCCGGGCGCGGTCAAACACCTTTGGCGACCCCACCGGGAAAAGTCGGGCGATCCTGTCGAACAGGCGCCGGGTTCATCCCCGATTTACAGTCAGCGCGTTACAGTGATCCCCCCAACGCCGACGATTTGCGGAAAAAGACCAAAATGGCTCGCATCCTTCTCGCCGAAGACGACGACTCGCTCCGGGGCTTCTTGGCCCGGGCACTTGAGCGCGCCGGATTCGAGGTCCAGGCCTGCGCCGACGGCGAAGAGGCCGTTCAGCATCTCGATCATCCGTGGGATCTGTTGCTGACCGACATCGTCATGCCCGGCATGGACGGCATCGAGGTGGCCCGCCAGGCCGCAGCCCGCGACCCGGCCCTGCGCATCATGTTCATCACCGGTTTTGCCGCCGTGGCCCTGTCGGCGCAAGACCGTGCGCCCGCCGGTGCCAAGGTGCTGTCCAAGCCTGTCCACCTCCGCGACCTGGTCGCCGAGGTCGAAAAGATGATGGCCGCCTGACTTTTTCCGCCCCGCGCCATAATTTAAATCTGGCGGCTTGCGCGATGCGAAAGCCGCCGCTATACCCCGTCACCTTCCCGCCCGGGACACTTTTACAGTGCTTCAGGGTCGCTTTGGCGGATGCGTAGCTCAGCGGGAGAGCACCTCGTTGACATCGAGGGGGTCACAGGTTCAATCCCTGTCGCGTCCACCATTCCTCTTCTTTTTCCCCGTCTGACCGGTTAGCCTGAAGCGTGGCCTTTGGCGCGTTTGAGCGTGGTCAGCGGCCGTTCCTCGTCCCGCTCCCCGTCGATGTTCCGGGGCCGGATGCTTCGGTTTTTTGAAATGTGGCTGTTTTGCCACATACGAAATCCCCACTGCTGCGTTTGTCCTGTCGGGTCCGCCTATGGGTCGGCTCCACGACAATTCTAGCGAGGGTGCAAACCATGAGATTCCAATTGTTGGCCGGCGTCGCGGTGGTCGCGCTCTGCGCCGCCACGAGCGCGTCCGCTCAAAGCGCGACGAGCGGTTGGTATGTTGCCGGCGACGTCGGCTACCACATGCCCAAGGACGTCAAGGCGACGTCGTCCACGGGGTACGACTGGGACTTCTCCCAGAAGGAAGACTGGGCGGCCTTTGGTCGTCTGGGTTACAAGTTCTCGCCCAACTGGCGCGTTGAAGCCGAGTACGGCTATCGCGGCGCCGACATTGACGGCGTCCGCGGTTCGGGCCTTTCGGGCGCTCAACCGATCGGCCTCTGCACCGCCGGCCCGATCCGCACTGCGGCGTCGCCTGCCTGCGGCGAGCCGAACGGCGAGATGAAGGCCACCACCCTGATGGCCAATGTCATCTATGACTTCATGCCCGAGTCGAGCCTCCATCCGTTCATCGGCGCCGGCGCCGGCACGGCCTGGGTGCACAACAAGGTCTATGGTCAGCTGAGCGGCGTCCCGGCCGGCGGCGCGCCGTTCCAGAACGCCAGCTTCGACGACGTTGATCAGGCCTTCGCCTATCAGGGCCTGCTGGGCCTGGCCTGGGACTTCGCCCCCAACTGGAGCCTGGACCTGACCGGCCGCTATCTGGCCACCAAGGACCTCAAGTGGGGTCAGGTGACCCAGAATGTCGGTCCGGGCGTTGGCTCGATCACCAACACCGGCGTGCATGAAGGCAAGTACGAGGACGCTTCGGTGACCCTGGGCGTGCGCTATACCTTCGGCGCTCCGCCGCCCCCCCCGCCGCCGCCGCCCGCGCCGCCGATGGCTCCTCCGGCCCCGCCGCCCGAGCCCCCGGCTCCTCCGCCCCCGCCGCCGGCTCCGGTCTATGAAGCCCGCGAGTTCATGGTCTACTTCCCGTTCGATCAGTACGTGCTGACGCCGGAAGCCCAGGCAGTGGTCCAGCAAGCGGCTGACTATGCCAGGAACGGTTCGGCCACCAAGCTGACGATCACGGGTCACACCGATACGTCGGGTTCGGATCGCTACAACGCCCGTCTGTCGGAACGCCGCGCCAAGGCCGTCGCCGACGGCCTGGTGGGTATGGGCGTCGCCGCCACGACGCTGGCCGTCGACTGGAAGGGCGAAAGCGCTCCGGCCGTCGCCACCGGTGATGGCGTGAAGGAACCTCTGAACCGTCGCTCGACGATCTCGATCAACTTCTAGGTTCGACGTCGGACAACAGGACTGGGGCTCGACCGAAAGGTCGGGCCCTTTTTCTTTGGAGGCGGACCCAAACGAAAGACGCTCCCGATGGGGCGTCGGGAGCGTCACCGTCGGCAGCCTTGAGGGCTAACAGGCCGCCGGCATGGGCCAACTGGGGGGAGTCGGCCTCATGTCCTGGGGCGCCGTCTCAAGAGGCAGACGCCCTTCGTCAGCACGAACTGGGCTGACAAAAGCTCGATCACGCAGACCCAAGGGTCCAATTCCGAGCTCCACTATAGGCCGGCTCTCGCCACGGGCGAGTCAAAACGCCCCGGTGCGACCAACCGCGACAATTCGCGCGGGAGGGGCGATGGCGCGCCGGTCGCCACAGCCACAACATGCTCGGCCAGCAAGGGGGCCAGACAGAACCCTCGCCCGCCCAGGCCGCCCAGGACGAACAGCCCGTCGGGCAGGCGACCCGCCAGCGGCAGGTGGTCGGCTGTAGTCACGCGCGTTGCGGCGCGTCCGGACAGCGGCACCCCATCCAGCCGGGCCGCCAGCGCCGGCAGGCCCTTGGCCAGGGTCTCCAGATTGCGCAGGTGATCCTCGGGCCGCTCGTCTGTATCCAGCACGTCGCGGTCATGAGTAGCCCCAAACAGCACGCCCTCTCGGGTGGGTATTGCATAGCCGCCGAACGCCGCTGGAGGCTGGCTGAAGCCCTCGGCCAGGGGCGTCCAGCTGGCCTGGCCGCGCACGGGGCGATGGCGCAGGTCAGGCAAAAGGCCGCCCAGCCCCGCGCCGGCCGCGACCACGACCAGGTCGGCGCACAGGATCTCGGCCCCCTCGGCATCCAGCAGGCGCCAGCCGTCGGCGTCGCGAACTACGGCATGCACCCGGGCGGCGAGGGTCTGGCCTCGCCAGGCGTCCAGGATCACGTGCGGTTCGACCACAAGGGCCTTTGCCATGGCCAGGGCGGCGCCGGCGGGTTCGCCCAGAGGCTCGGACGCCGAGGCCAGCAGGGTCATCGATCCGGGCTCGAAGATCTCCTGCCCAGCGATGATGGCGAAGCGGTCGGCGACCTGCTGGGTCTGGGCCAGTTGCAGCACCCCGCGCGCGATCACCGCGCCGGGCAGGGCTTCATAGAGCTGGACCGCGCGGGCGAAGGCCTGGGCGGGCAGGGCGGCGCGCGGGCCGCCACCGGCGTCGAGGGCCGGGGTGACCAGGGCGGCCGGATTGCCCGAGGCCGGCGCTTCGCCGGCGTCGACGATCGTGAGGGCCAGGCCGTGCGACGCGGCGGCGCGGGCCAGGGCGGCGGCGGCGATCCCGCCGCCGATGATCGCCAGGCTGGCGGGGCGGGGCGGAGCGGGCGGCTCGCCCGGCAGCCAGGCCTCCAACCGATCCTTTTTGCGGCCAAATCCGGGGCGCTTGGCGATCTCGAAGCCGGCCGCCTGCAGGCCGCGCCGCACGGCGCCGGCCACCGTGAAGGTCGCGGCCCGCGCGCCAGGGGCCGAGCGAGCGGCGACGGCGGCCAGGATGTCCTCGCTCCACATCGCCGGATTGAGGGCCGGCGAAAAGCCGTCCAGGAACCAGGCGTCGGCCGCGCCATCCCAGCTGTCCAGCGCCTGGCGCACGTCCATGACCGCCAGATCCAGGGTGGCACGGAAGCCCGGCAGGTCCACGCGGTGAAAGCCCCGCGCCTGGCCCGGCCAGTGGTCGAGCAGGACCTGGGCGGCCTCGCCCAGCTCGGGCCAGACGGCCAGGGCGCGAGCGGCGTCCTCGCGGGAGATCGGATGGGCCTCGATCGAGAAGATGTGCAGCCGCGCCCGCGCAGGGGCTTCACGTCGCCACAGATCCAGCAGGGCGGCGATGTTGAGGCCGGTGCCAAAGCCCAGCTCGCCGACCACCAGCCGGTCACGCCTCGCAAAGGTTTCCGGCATGCCGCAGCCGGTCAGGAACACGGCCCGGGTCTCGGCCAGACCATCGGCGCTGGAGAAATAGACATCGCCATAGAGCCGCGAGCGCGGCAGGCCCTCGTCGTTCCAGACGAGGGGCGAGGCGTCTTGCGGGGCGGGGTCGATCATGGCGCGTTAGAGCCGCCCCGGCCGTGAGCCTGTCAAGACGCCCACGAAAAAGGGGCCGCCCGGCCAGGCGGCCCCTTTGATCGGCGGGCTCTAAAAGGCGCTTAGTGGGCGGCCTTCTTCTCTTCTGGAGCATGGGCCGGCTGAGCCGGTTCCTTGGCTGCGGAGGCGGGGGCCTCGGCGGCGGTCGCGCCCGTGGCGGCGACGGTGTCATCCTCGGTCACCGGCGCGGCGGCGGCGTCGGCGGCGGCCTTGTTGGCGTCGGCGGCGGCCTGTTCCTTGGCGGTGGCGGCGTCGGTCACCGTGCTGGCGCCGGCAGCGGCAGCTTCGGCGGCTGCGGTCGAGGCCTCGCTGCCCTCTTCCTTCTTGCCGCAGGCGGCGAGCGAGAGGGCCGATGCGGCCACGCTGGCAATCAGAAGCGTGCGAAGAACGGTGGTGCTCATGGGAAATCCCTTGCGGCTGATGGTCTGGCGGGTCGCACGCGCTTCCGCGCTGGGTCTGTCCATCGAAGGGAATACCGGTTCGAACGGGCGCGCAAGCGTGACTTCACGCGGCCGTGATTACTTCGATGACAGACTCGATCCGTCCGGTCAGGCTTCGTTGGGGATCTGCGACAGGGCTTCTTCCAGCTCCAGGAAGCTGGGCTGGGCGGTGCTGGGCACGTTGCCGCGGCCGATTTCGACTGAGATCTGGGCGGCGTTGCCGTGCAGGTGGGCGACCAGGACGGCCTGGATGATCCTGTAGAAGGCGTGATCCTCGTCGATCACCGCGCCCAGGCGGGTGGCCATCGGACCGACCAGTCCATAGGCCATGAACACGCCCATGAACGTACCGACCAGCGCGCCGCCGATCATGCCGCCCAGAACGGCCGGCGGCTCGGTGATCGAGCCCATGGTCTTGATGACGCCCAGCACGGCGGCGACGATGCCCAGAGCCGGAAGGCCGTCCGAAAGATTGGTCAGGGCGTGAGCCGGGCCGTGGGCTTCGTGATGGTGCTTTTCCAGCTGCTTCTCCATCGCGTCCTCGACCTGGTGGGGATCTTCCAGGTTCATGGTCATCATCCGCAGGGTGTCGCAGATGAAGTCGACGGCGAAGTGGTCCTTGGCGATCTTGGGGTAGCGCGAAAAGATCGAGCTCTCTTGCGGCTTCTCGATGTGGCTTTCCAGGGCGATGACGCCCTTGGATTTCATCGTCTTGGTCAGCAGGAACAGCAGGGCCAGCAGGTCGCGATAGTCGGAGGCTTTCCACTTGGGACCGCCGAAGATCTTGCCGAAGGCGGGCCCTGTGCCCTTGATGACCGTAATCGAGTTGGCGATCAGGTAGGCGGCGACGCCGGCCCCGCCGATGGCCATCAGTTCGTGCGGCGCAGCGTGAAGGATCACGTCCATCTTGCCGCCAGCCATAAGGTAGCTGCCGAACACCATGGCGAAGAGCAGGACGATGCCGATGACCTGGAACATGACGGAAGACCGACCCCGAGATTTGATGCGGCATCATCGCGGTTAATGATTAAGCCAAGGTTCCTGAGCGCGCACCCTCTGCGAGTTGCACCGCGACGGTCGGCGGCCTAACAGTCGTTTGATGTCTACCGCCGAACAAGAAACCCGAAGCAACCGGGGCGCTTTCGCGATCCTCTTCGGCGTGTCCGTGGTCTCGGCCATGGGCAACAGCGGCATGTGGTCGGTGTTGCCGGCCATCGGGCGGGAGATCGGCATTCCCGATGTGCTGGTGGCGGCGATCTTCTCGCTGTCGGCCGTCCTGTGGGCGATCAGCTCGCCGTTCTGGGCCCGGCAGTCCGACCTGCATGGCCGCAAGCCCCTGATCCTGCTGGGTCTGGTCGGCTTTAGCGTGTCCATGACCCTGTGCGCCATCGTGGTCAGCGCCGGCCTGCTCCACCTGGCCGCGCCCATGGTGATCTTTGTTCTGTTCCTGATGGCGCGGGCGTTGTTTGGCCTGTTCGGCTCGGCGTCCAATCCCGCCACCCAAGCCTATATGGCTGAGCGCACCAGTCGCGAGGAGCGCACCCAGAGCATGGCCACCCTGGCCGGGGCCTTTGGCCTGGGCACGGTGGTCGGGCCGCTGCTGGCGCCGCTGTTCGTCCTGCCGGTGGTGGGACTGGCGGGGCCGATGTTCGCCTTCGCCATCCTGGCCGGGATCATGGTTATTGTCGTGCAGCGCGGCCTGCCCGAAACCTTCAAGCGGGGCGTCGCCGACCCGCCGCCCCGCAGGGGCTTTGGCCTTTCGTTCAAGGGCGAGGGGGCGGCCCTGTGGAAGGATCCGCGCCTCAAGCCCTTCCTGATCTATGGCTTCCTGGTCGCCTCCTGCCAGACCGCCCAGTCCCAGACCCTGGGTTTCCTGATCATCGACAAGCTGCAACTGCCGCCCATGCAGGCCCAGGGCTACATCACCCTGGCCATGGCGGCGGGGGCGGTGGCCGGGCTGTTGGCCCAGTGGGGCCTGATCCGGATGTTCGCCATGCGCCCGCGCGACCTTATGCGATGGGGCGTGGCGGCGGCGGTGGTGGGCAATGTGATCGTGGCGTTCGCGCCCGACTATGCGGCCGTGGCCATCGGGTTCGCCATCGCCAATCTGGGCTACGGTTTCGCCCGGCCAGGCTTTACGGCCGGAGCTTCGCTGTCGGTGGGTGCCAAGGACCAGGCCGGCGCCGCCGGGGCGATCGCCGCGATCAACGGCCTTAACGTCGTGTTCGGTCCGCTGTTTGTGATGCTCTATCGCTGGGTCGGCTGGGGCCCGTTCGTGCTCAATGCCGTCATACTGCTGGGCCTGCTGGTCTATACCCTGCGCCAGGCGGCCTTGCGCAAGGTCAGTGACGCCGATCCGCAGGAAGAGGCCACCCTGGCCAGCCTCGAACGCAGCGACGAAGGCAGCTGAAGCCTTTTCGAGCGAAGTGAATTCCGGTTTGCGTGAAGAAAATGCGCTAAAACAAAACCTTAATTCGCCAGCCGCCGCAGGGCCATGCCATCACGCAGCACGATGTGGCGCGTGGTCGGGATGGCGATGACGCCATCGGCCTGCAACTGGGTGAGGGTGCGTGACACCGTCTCGATGGTCAGGCCCAGATAGTCGGCCATGTCCTGCCGCGACATCGGGATGTCCAGCTCATCACCGCCGGTGCGATCGGCCAGATCGACCAGCAGGCCGACCACTCGTTCGCGGGCTGACTTGCGGCCCAGCATCATGACATGGTCCTGGCTGCGCTGCAGGCCCTCGACCGTCAGGCGAAACAGCACCCGGGCCACCTCAGGCCGCTGCGCGGCCAGTTGGCTGAGCGCGCCGCGCCGCACCATCCGCACCGTGGTTTCGGTCATGGCCTCGGCGGATACCCGATGCAGGTCGCCGGCCTCGATGCCGAAATAGTCGCCCGCGAAGTGGAACTCGTCGATCTGCCGCCGTCCATCGCGCAGGGTCCGGCAGGTGCGAACCGAGCCGGAAATGACCTGATAGACGTGATCTGCCGTCTCGCCCTCGCCGAAGATTTCCTCATCGCGGGCATGGCGAAGGCAGGGGCCGGTGAAGCCGAACGGCGCGGTGGTCGGAGCCGGGGGTTCGGACTGGCGAAGCGGAGAGAGCATGTGGCGGTCCCTTGTTGGGTATTGTTCTGGAACGCGCGAGACGCAGGGTAAATTCGGGTGCGACGCCTAAGGGGCGTTACGTAAGCGCGCCTGCGGAGCGTCTCGGGACCCAGCTTGAGCTCGATCAAGGCAATGCCCGAGCGGGCGTGCGCTGATGGCGTCATGAACGGTGTTCCCAACGCCCTGGATGGCGAGCGCGCCCGGCGCCCCCTCATTGTGGTTCTCGATGAAGACGAGGCCCTGCGAGAGGCCCTGCGCTTTTCGCTGGAGACCGAGGGCTATCGGGTCAGCGTCTTTGGCGCGGCCCAGGCGCTGCTGGCCTGCTGGAGCCGTCTGGACGCCGCCTGTTTCGTGCTGGACGAGCCGGCCTGCGATGCGCGCCTGCGCGACCTGGTGCTGCGGCGACGCCCGCCGGTGATCCTGATGTCAGGAGGGCGAGCGCGCCGCCAGCCGGTCTGGGCCAAGGTCCGGATCGTGGAAAAGCCGCTGATGACCGACGCGCTCAGCCAACAGATCGCGGCGGCGCTTGCGGTCGGCTAGAGCCCTTTCCGACCTGATGGCTTCATCAGGGTCAGGCGAAAAGGGCTCTGAATCAGAAGTTTAGAGCGTTTTCGATCCGATAACCGTTTCGCACTTATCGGAAAACGCTAGCCCCGAACCGCCAGTGTCATCCGCACCAGGGCGGCCAGGTTGTCGGCGTGCATCTTGGTCATCAGCTTGGCGCGATAGATCTCGACGGTGCGGGGACTGATCCCCAATTCGCGGGCAATGACCTTGTTGGGATGGCCCGCGACGACGCCGTCCAGAACCTGGCGTTCGCGCTCCGACAGGGTTTCCAGCCGCTGCAGGATCTCGGCCTGGTCGTCCGACATGGACGGCGATTCCAAGGCGTTCATGGCCCGCTTCAGGGCGTCCAGGATGCGGCTTTCGGAGAACGGCTTTTCGATGAAGTCGACCACGCCCGAACGCATGGCCTCGACCGCCATGGGGATGTCGCCGTGGCCGGTGATCATGATCACCGGCATGCGCGCATTCAGCGCCGCCAGCCTTGCGACCAGCTCCTGACCGCTCATTTCAGGCATGCGCACGTCGGTGATCACGCAGCCGGGCCTGGCGGTGGGCAGGGCGTCAAGGAAGGCCGGCGCGCTGTCATAGGCGACCACCTGGAAGTCGGCTGACTCCAGCAGGAAGGCCAGGGACTCCCGGGCGCTTTCGTCGTCATCGACCACGTGAACAGTGGCTTCAATCATGGGGGGGCGTCAGTCATGGATGTCGTCCTCCTGGTCGGCCGGCGGCAGGGTGAAGCGGAAGATGGTTCCGCCGCCCGGATTGGGCTCGGCCCAGATCCGCCCGCCATGCGCCTCGATGATCGAGCGCGAGATGGAAAGCCCCACGCCCATACCCTGTGGCTTGGTGGTCATGAAAGGCTGGAAAAGCTTTTCGCGCACCGCGTCGGTGATTCCGACGCCGCTGTCGGCGACGCTGACCCGGGCCCAGCCCTCCTCGGTCAGATCGCTGGCGATGACCAGTTCGCGGCGCGGCAGGCTCTCCATGGCGTCGATGCCGTTGCGGATCAGGTTCAGCAGCACCTGCTGGATCTGCACGCGGTCAGCGAACACCTGATCGGCCTGGGCATCCAGCGACAGCCGCACATCGACCTGACGTTCCTTCTCGCCGATCAGGGCCAGGGCGCTGGCCTCTTCGACCAGCTTGGACAGGCTCTCGACCTCGCGCTCGCTGGCGCCGCGCCGCACGAAGTCGCGCATCTTGTGGATGACGTCGCCGGCGCGCAGGGCCTGGGCGGCGGCGCGGTCGATGGCGTCGCGCACCTTGGCCTGATCAGCCGGACGGCCCCGGTCGATCAGCCGGCGCGACCCGGTCAGCAGATTGGCGATCGCCGATAGCGGCTGGTTCAGCTCGTGGGCCAGCGCCGAGGCCATCTCGCCCACCGCCGTCAGGCGCGAGACGTGGACCAGTTCGTTCTGCAGCTCCTGCAGGCGGGTCTCGGTTTGCTGGCGATCGGTCAGGTCGCGGATGAAGCCCGTAAAGGAGGGGCGGGCGCCCTTGGTCTCGCCGACCGCCAGTTCCATCGGAAAGGTCGAGCCGTCCCTGCGCTCGCCCACCACCACGCGACCCACGCCAATGATCCGCTTCTCGCCGGTCTGGGTGTAGCGTTGCAGAAAACCATTGTGGGCCTGACGGTGGGGAGCCGGCATCAGCAGGTTGACATTCTGGCCGATGACCTCTGCGGCCGTCCAGCCGAACAGGCGCTCGGCGGCCGGACTGAACGAGGTCATCACCCCTTCGCGGTCGATCACCACCACAGCGTCGGGCACGGTGTCGAGGATCGACTGCAGGTGGGCGTTGGTCGCCGCCGCCCGCCGCCGCGCCGCATGGAACCAGCCGCCGCCGATGGCCATGCCCATGCCGACCAGCAGGAAGATCACACTGCTCAGCGCGCCGACCAGGGTCGGCGCGTCGTCCTGGGTCACCAGCCCGACCGCCACGCTGGCGCAGACCGTGGCGAACAGGCCGCAGATCAGACCGCCCAGCGCTGCGCTGACCAGGACGGCGGGAATGAACAACAGGAAGGACGAGGCCGCCGTGAACGCCTCTCCCAGCGACAGCCGCAGCACGAAGGTCGCCGCGATCGCCACGGCGGCCACGATGTAGGGGCCGGGGCGCGGGTCGCTGAACAGGGGGTAGGGGGTCGGCCGGACCGCCTTCATGTCGCGTCTCTGTAACAGGGGTTGCGCTGTTGGGGTCTTATAGCTGAGGGCCGGCCCTTCGCGAGGCGTCATCGCCATCCGCCATCAGCGTGGTGGCGCGGACAGGTCAAGCGTCCGCCTGCAGATCGCCAGCGGCGCGGGCCGGTGGCTGACCAGCACCACCCCCTGGCCCGTGCGGTCCAGCCGCGCAGCCAGCCGGTCCAGCACCACGGCCTCGGTGGCGGCGTCCAGGCCCTCGGTCGGCTCGTCCAGCAACAGCCACGGCGCTGGACGAAGGAAGGCTCGGGCCAGGGACAAGCGTCGCCGTTCCCCACCGGAAAGGCGCTCGCCATTGTCGCCGAGCGAGGCGTTGAGTCCGGCCGGCGCCGAGCGGATGCGCTCGTCCAGGGCGGCGTCGTGAAGGGCGGCCCACATCTCGTCTTCAGAAACGTCCGGCGCGGCGAGGCGCAGGTTGTCGGCCACGGTGCCGGCGATCAGGGCCGCGTCCTGAGGCGCCAGGGCGAAGGCCGCGCGGACTGCCGAAGGGGCGAGACCGGCCAGATCCGCGCCGCCCAGCCTGATGGTTCCGGGCGCGCTGGGGCGCAGGGCCACCAGGCGTTCCAGCAGGGTCGTCTTGCCTGCGCCCGAGGGTCCGGTGATCGCGATGCGGTCCCCCTGTACGAAGTCCTGGTCCAGCAGTCGCAGCTCGGGCGCCGACAGGCTGGGCGCGGCTGCCGCCATCGGCGCGTGTTGCAGCACGGCGTCCAGCCTGTCGGCCGCCTGGTCGGCGGCGCCATCCTGGTCGAAGGCGGCGGCCAGGCCGGCGACGCCCTCTACCGCCATGGCGGCCGCCAGGCCCGCCAGCGCCGCCAGCGCCGCGCCGGCCGGAATGGCCAGGACGACGGCGATGACGACGGCCAGACCCAGGATCGCCGCTTGCGAGACGGCGATCCAGCCCCGGGCGCGGGCGGCGTCCAGCCGGGCCCGGTCGACGGCCTGGCCGTGGGTCTCCAGCGTCTGACCGGCCCAGGCTGCCAGGCCATAGGCGCGCAGCTCGGGCGCGGCGGCGGCCAGGCTGGCGGCGACGTCCTTCAGCGCGCCCATGCGTATCTGGATTTCGCGACCGGCAGGGGCGGAGACGCGGTGAGCTAGGGCGCGGGCGACCAGGATCGCGGCGGCAGCCGACAGCAGGATCGCAAGGGCCGTCGTCCAGCCCGACAGCGCGCCCAGCGCAACCCCCGCAGCGACGGCGGCGCCTGCGCCCCACGGCGCCGACAGCCGCACGAACCGGGTCTCGACCGCGTCGATATCCTGCACCAGCCGGGCCGAAGCCTCGCCGCCGGAAAGGGCCAGCGCCCTGGCAGGCGGAGCGGCGGCGAGCGCGGAGAACAGGACGGGCCGGATCGCGGCGAGTGATCTCAGGGCGGCCGCGTGGGCGCTGAGGCGTTCGCCATAGCGCGCGCCGGTGCGCAGGATGGCCAGCAGTCGGATGGCGGCGCTGGGCAGCAGCACATTGAAGGCCTGGGCGCTGGCCAGTCCCGCCAGTCCCGCCAGGGCCGAGGCGGTGATGAACCAGCCCGACAGTCCCAGCAGCAGGGTGGCGGAGCCGCCAACCACGGCAGCGCAGGCGGCCGCCAGCAACAGGCCCTCGGCATGGCGGCGGCGCTGGGCGCGGATCAGGGCCTGAAGCGGCGAGGCGCTCATGTCAGTCTCACCACACGGTCGGCCAGGTCGGCTACGGCCTGCGAGTGCGTGGCGATCAGGGTGGTGCGACCCACGGCGGCCTCGCGGAGGGCGGCCAGCAGGTCAGCTTCGGCTGCGGCGTCGAGATTGGCGGTGGGCTCATCCATCAGCAGGATCAGCGCGGGTTTCAGGATGGCGCGGGCCAGGGACAGCCGCCGGCGCTCGCCGCCCGACAGTCCGCTGCCGCGTTCATCCAG
Organism: Caulobacter sp.; assembly: GCA_031415995.1. GTDB lineage: Bacteria > Pseudomonadota > Alphaproteobacteria > Caulobacterales > Caulobacteraceae > Caulobacter. The sequence continues at coordinate 42,720 of JANOSS010000011.1, forward strand.
CCAGGCGTCCAGACCGCCCGGTCGCATGGCCAGGGCTCCGGCCAGGCCGACGCGCTCGGCGGCAGCTTCGATCTCGGCGCGGGTCGCGTCGCGGTGGGCCAGAGCGATGTTGTCAGCGATGGAGCCCGGCGTGATCAGCGGGTGCTGCCCGGCCCAGGCGATCTGGCCCGACAGCGCGCCGAGCTGAGCCAGCGGTCGGCCGTCGATCAGCACCGCGCCGGCGCTCAGCGGCGCCAGGTCGAGCAGCAGGTTCAGCAGCGAGGTCTTGCCCGAGCCGCTGGGACCCAGCAGGGCGATGATCTTTCCGGCCGGAATTTCCAGATCGAACCCCGTCAGCGCGGGCGCGTCGGCGTCCGGATAGCGGATCGTCACGCCACTGAACCGGAGGGTCGGCGGGGCGGCGAAGACCGGTGCGGCGGCCTGCGGCTCCGGCCGGGGCAGGGCGATCAGGCTGGCGGTCGCGGCTTCGGCGGCCTGACGGTCGTGATAGGCGGCGGCCAGGCGACGCATCGGCAGATAGACCTCCGGCGCCAGCGCCAGCACGAAGAAGGCGCGCTTGAGGTCAAGCTGCTCTGGAACCGGGAAGGGCAGGAGGCGCAGCAGGTTGAAGCCGCAATAGACCGCCACCAGGGCCACCGACAGGGCGGCGAAGAATTCCAGTGCGCCAGACGAGAAGAAGGCCACCCGCAGGACGCGGATGGTGCGGGTCGCCAGCTCGTCGGCGGAGTGGGCCAGGTCGCGGGTGATCCGGCTCTCCGCCTGAAAGGCCAGCACCACAGGCAGGGCGCGCACCCGGTCGAGGAACAGGCCCGACAGACGCTCCAGCGCCACGAACTGGGCGCGGGATTCGGCGGCCGCCGCCGTTCCCGCCAGGGCCATGGCGATGATGAAGGGGATCATGGCTCCCAGCAGAATGCCGGCGGCGATCGGGCTGGCGACGGCGGCGACAGCGATCAGGGCCAGCGGCGTGGCGGTCGCCGCGAACCGCGCGGGCAGGAAGCGTGAGACATGGCCGTCCAGCGCCTCGACCCCTTCGACCAGGGCGGTGGTCGCATCCCCGCTCGACATCGCGGCGCCGGGCTTGCGGGCCATCAGGGCGGCGGCGGCGTCGCTGCGGGCGGCGGTCTTGACCAGGGCCGCAGCCCTGGCACCGGCTTCACCGGCCAGCTTTGCCATGACACCGCGGGCGATCATGGCGACGGCCAGCAGCGCCAGCCATCCCTGAAAGTCCGGCCCGGTGGCCAGGGCGTCGATGGCGCAGGCCAAGGCTGCAGCGAAGGCGGTCGCCGCCGCGCCATCCAGCAGGACCAAAGCGCGGGCGCGGCGCAGGGGGGCTGCACCGGCCCCTGCGAGGTCCTTCAATCTTGTCGCGACCTGGGGGTGGCCGGCGATAAGCGCTGGACGAGCTTGCATGGGTTCAGTGTAGGCTGGTTGCGTCCGTCGGCCTTGATCTGGATCAAGGTCCTCGCGGCCGGACCGGCCTAGGGCAGTGCTCTCGGTCGGCGCGATCATTCGCCGTCCGTTTCGGAGCTGTGCATGGACCCCGCCGTCGTCGATCTCTCGAGGCTGCAGTTCGCGCTGACCGCGCTGTACCACTTCCTGTTCGTGCCTCTGACGTTGGGGCTCTCGTTCATGCTCGTCATCATGGAGAGCATCTACGTGATGACCAAGCGTCCGATATGGCGGACGACCACGCGGTTCTGGGCCGGGCTGTTTGGCATCAACTTCGCCCTCGGCGTGGCCACGGGCCTGACCATGGAATTCCAGTTCGGCATGAACTGGTCCTACTACTCGCATTATGTCGGCGATATCTTTGGCGCGCCGCTGGCCATCGAGGGGCTGATGGCCTTTTTTCTCGAGGCCACCTTTGTCGGCCTGATGTTCTTCGGCTGGGACAAGCTCTCGCGGGTCGGCCACCTGGCCGTGACCTTCCTGGTCGCCATCGGCACCAACTTCTCGGCCCTCTGGATCCTGGTCGCCAATGGCTGGATGCAGAATCCCGTGGGCGCGGCGTTCAATCCCGACACCATGCGCATGGAGGTCACCGACTTCCGCGCGGTGCTGTTCAACCCGGTGGCCCAGGCCAAGTTCGTCCATACCGTCAGCGCGGGCTACACCATCGCCGCCGTCTTCGTGCTGGGGGTTTCGGCCTGGTACCTGCTGAAGGGCAAGCACATCGGCGTCGCCAAGCGCTCGATGACGGTCGCCGCCGCCTTCGGCCTGGCCTCGTCCCTGTCGGTCGTCGTGCTGGGCGACGAGAGCGGCTACGCCCTGACCGACAACCAGAAAATGAAGCTGGCCGCGCTGGAGGCCATGTGGGAGACCGAGCCTGCCCCGGCTGGCCTGACCGCCTTTGGCATTCCCAGCCTGGCGGACCGCAAGACCCATTACGAGGTCAAGATCCCCTATGTGCTGGGCCTGATCGCCACGCGCAGCATCGACAAGCCGGTAGCGGGCATCTTCGAGTTGGTCGCCACCGCCGAGGACCGTATCGAGTCGGGTGTCGTCGCCTATGGCGCGGTCGAAGCGCTGAAGGTCAATCCCAAGGACATGGCCGCCCGCGCCACCTTTGAGCTGCATCGCCGCGACCTGGGCTACGGCCTGCTGCTCAAGCGCTATGTCTCTGATCCGCGCATGGCCGACGCCGCCACCATCAGGAAGGCCTCATGGGACACCGTGCCCAATGTGCCGGTGATGTTCTGGGCGTTCCGGATCATGGCGGGCACGGGCCTGCTGATGATCGCCCTGTTCGCCACCGCCTTCGTGCTGGTCACCCTGCGCAAGCACCAGACAAAATGGTTCCTGGTCCTGGCCGTCTGCGCCATCCCGCTGCCGTGGATCGCGACCGAACTGGGCTGGATCCTGGCCGAGGTCGGGCGTCAGCCCTGGGCGGTGGAGGGCGTGCTGCCCACCTTCCTGGGCGCGTCCAGCCTGAGCGTCGCCCAGCTGTGGACCACCATCATCGCCTTCACCCTGCTGTATGGCGCCCTGGCGGTGGTCGAGGTCGGGCTGATCCTGCGTCACATCAAGAAGGGCCCCTTCGCCGAGCAGGAGGCGTTCGCCGCTTCCCCCGCCGGCGAACCGGCCGTCGCCTGAGGAATGACCGTCATGGAACTTCCAATCGACTACGCGACCCTGCGGGTCATCTGGTGGGCGCTGTTGGGCGTCCTGCTCATCGGCTTTGCCCTGACCGACGGCTTTGACATGGGGGTCGGCGCGCTTTTGCCCTTCGTCGCCAAGAGCGACGAGGAGCGTCGCATGGTGATCAATACCGTCGGGGCGACCTGGGAAGGCAACCAGGTGTGGTTCATCCTGGGCGGCGGCGCGATCTTCGCGGCCTGGCCGCTCGTCTATGCCGTCAGTTTCTCGGGCTTCTACTTGGCCATGTTCCTGGTGCTGGCGGCGATGATCCTGCGGCCGGTCGGCTTCAAGTATCGCTCCAAGCGGCCTGATCCGCGCTGGCGCTCGTTCTGGGACTGGGCGCTGTTCACCGGCGGCTTCGTGCCGGTTCTGGTGTTTGGCGTGGCGGTGGGCAACGTCCTGCAGGGCGCGCCCTTCCGCTTCGACAGCGATCTGCGGATCTCGTATCTGGGCTCGCTTCTGGGCCTGTTCTCGCCCTTTGCCCTGCTGTGCGGCCTGCTGTCGGTCTCGATGCTGGTGCTGCACGGCGCCGCCTGGCTGACGGTCAAGGGCGAGGCGGGACCGGTCACCGAACGCGCCCGCCGCTTTGGCGAGATCGCCGGCCTGGCCAGCATCGTGCTGTTCGCCGCCGGCGGCTTCTTCGTCGCCTTCGGCGGCATGGGCTTCCGGCTGGAAGGCCTGACTGACGCCGCCGGACCGTCCAATCCGCTGCGCACCACGGTGGTGGCCGCGCCCGGCGCCTGGCTCGACAACTATGTGCGCAACGGCTGGATGATCCTGGCGCCGGTGCTGGGCTTCGTCGGCGCGGCGGCGGCCCTGGTGGGTCTCCGGTTCGACAAGGCGCCGCTGTCGTTCGCCGGCTCTACAGCCTCGACCCTGGGCATCATCTCGACCGTCGGTCTGTCGATGTTTCCGTTCATCCTGCCCAGCGCCATCGATCCGCGCTCGAGCCTGACGGTGTGGAACGCTTCGTCCAGTCACCTGACGCTGTTCATCATGCTGATCTGCACGGTGATCTTCCTGCCGCTGGTGCTGCTCTACACCGCCTGGGTCTACAAGGTTCTGTGGGGACGCAGCACGGTGGGTGCCCTGACCACCAACCCCGACCTGTATTAGGGAGACGAGACGATGTGGTATTTCGCGTGGATCCTGGGCCTGGGCCTGGCCGTCGCCTTCGGCGTGCTCAACGGCGTCTGGTACGAGTTCAACCTGTCGGACGACGGCGACGAGGGCCTGTCAGAGCCCTGATGCCAGGCGCGGCAGGCCGGATTTGACGATTGCGACAATCCAGCGCGCTGGATCGGCGTCACCGTTAACCGTTGTTAAAGGGCGGATCGGGTCTTGTGGCACCGTGATCTGGAGCGCGCCGAATACGCGAACCGGAGGCACGCCTGATCTGACGATCCCGGGGAAATCGATATGACCGACCTAGCCGCCGAGCCGGCCCTGGAACTGATCTCCTTCTGCATCGGTGAGCAGGAGTTCTGCATCGACGTAAAGACCGTCCGCGAAATCCGCGGCTGGACTCCGGCGACGCCGATCCCGCACGCCCCGTCCTACCTGCGCGGCGTCATCAACCTGCGCGGTGCGATCATGCCGGTCATCGACCTTCGCAACCGCCTGGGCCTGGGCTTCACCGTTCCAGAGACCCGCCACGTGATCGTGGTCGTCGAGTGCCAGGACCGCCTGGCCGGCATCCTGGTCGACGCCGTCAGCGAGACCTTCACCGTCTCGCGCGACCACCTGCAGCCGGCCCCGGACCTGGGCGTCGAGGAACTGCGCTTCATCCAGGCGATCATCTCGATGGAAAACCGCCTGATCACCTATCTGCGCATGAACGACGTGTTCCCGGCGGTCATCCGCGAAGCGGCCTAAACCTCAGCCTTCACGGTTTCAAAAAGCCGCCGTCCGCACCAGCGGGTGGCGGCTTTTTCGTGGCCTAGAGTGGGGCGCGCGATCAAGGAATCGCAAGCCTCACTCTAGATTTTTTGTCGTCAGCGTCGCTTTTGCGGAAAACCGGCGTCCACTTTTCCGCGCGACGCCTTAGGCCTTGCGCACGATCAGGGCGGCGGCGGCGTGGAAGCCCGCCTCGGCCTCGGCGGCGGCCGCGACGCCCGCGTGGCGGTCGGCGGCGACGCTCATGGCCGCTCGGCCGGTGGTGGGGGCGGCGTAGCTCTGAGACACCTTGCGGGCGTCCTGGGCGCGCAGGGTGGCATTGGAGGCCTGGGTCTCGTGCCAGGTCGCCAGCTGGTCGGCGGTCAGCCCGCTCTCGGGCGAGGCGTCGGCGTGGGGCATGACCTCGCCAAAGCCGAGGGCTACGAAGCCGTGGATCACGCCGTAGTCCTCTTCCGAAAGTACAAATGTAATCTGACGCTCTTCGGTCTGGCCTGTATAAACTTCACTTTCCGGGTCGAATTCGCGCAGCACCAGGATGTCGCCGACCGCGAAGTCGCGGTCATTGCGGCGGATCTCGAAGCGCTTCTTGCCCAAGCGGACGGCGGCGAAATACTGCGGCCAGGTCTTCAGTTCGTGGCGGTGCATGGTCTTGGCCTTCGTATGCGCATCGAGTCGGAAGAGATGGGATCGTGGGTGTTGAACGCCAGACCCTAGCGGAGGATTAATCCCGCCGCACGCGGCTGTGGAGCGTCCTTGACGCAGGGGAGGCGTTTGACGGCCGGAATAACGCTGATACGCTTTCCTGAACAACGATAAGTCAGGGGCGGACATGACGGGCAAGCTTCCCAAGGCGTGCATCATCGGCGCGGGCTGCAGCGGCTTCACCACGGCCAAGCGGCTCAAGGACGTGGGCGTCCCCTATGACTGCTTCGAGATGTCCGACGACATCGGCGGCAACTGGTACTTCAAGAACCCCAACGGGTTGTCGGCCTGCTACGAGAGCCTGCATATCGACACCTCCAAGTGGCGTCTGGCCTTTGAGGATTTCCCGGTCCCGGCCGACTGGCCCGACTTTCCGCATCACGCCCAACTGCTGCAGTACTTCAAGGACTATGTCGCCCATTTCGGCCTGCGCGAAACCATCACCTTCAACACCAAGGTGGAGACCGCCCGCCGCACCGACGACGGCCTGTGGGCGGTGACGCTGGGAAGCGGCGAGACGCGGCTCTACGACGTGCTGTTCGTCTGCAACGGCCACCACTGGGACCCGCGCATCCCCGACTATCCGGGCGAGTTCGACGGTGCCGCCTTCCATGCCCACGCCTATAGCGACCCGTTCGACCCCGTCGACATGCGCGGCAAGAACGTCGTGGTGGTGGGCATGGGCAATTCGGCCATGGATATCGCCAGCGAGCTGTCGCAGCGGCCGATCGCCAAAAACCTGTGGGTCTCGGCCCGGCGCGGGGTCTGGGTGTTTCCGAAATATCTGAACGGCAAGCCCTCGGACAAGTCGGCCTTGCCGGCCTGGATGCCGCGCAAGCTGGGCCTGGCCCTGACCCGCAAGGTGCTGAAAAAGTCTATCGGCCGGATGGAAGACTACGGCCTGCCCAAGCCCGATCACGAGCCGCTGGAGGCCCACCCGTCGGTCTCGGGCGAGTTCCTAACCCGGGCCGGCTGCGGAGACATCAAGTTCAAGCCGGCCATCGCGGCGCTGGAGGGGCCCAATGTAAGATTCGCCGACGGCAGCGTGGAACAGATCGACGCCATCGTCTTTGCTACCGGCTACAAGATCAGCTTCCCGTTCTTCGATGATCCAGACCTGGTCCCAGGTCCGGATCACCGCTTTCCGCTGTTCAAGCGGATGATGAAGCCTGACGCGCCCAACCTGTTCTTCATGGGCCTGGCCCAGCCCCTGCCCACTCTGGTCAATTTCGCCGAGCAGCAGGCCAAGCTGGCGGCGGGCTATCTGGCGGGGACCTATGCGCCGCCGTCGGCCGACGAGATGGTCAGGATCACCGCCAAGGACGAAGAGCGCCATCTGGGCCAGTTCTACGCCTCGGCGCGGCACACCATTCAGGTCGATTTCAATGTCTATTGCGCCGACCTGAAGAAGGAGATCGCAAAGGGCGAGAAGCGGGCGAAGGCGGCGGGGAACCGGCTGCCGGTGGCGGCGCGGGCGGAGGGTTTGAAGGCGCCTGTTGCGGCCGTTTAGCCAAATCTTGTCATCCCGGGCGGCATAGCCGACCCGGGACCCAGGGGCCGGGGCAGTGCGGTTGCCCCTGGGTCCTGGCTCTCCGCTTCGCTGCGGCCGGGATGACAATGTAGGGTAAGGGGAAAGTAGAGTTGGAACCCCCATGCCCAGGATCGACCTCGACAAGGACACCCGCGCCAAGCTGACCGACGGCCTGTCGCGCTATCTCAAGGACGAGCTGGATCTGGAGGTCAAAGGCTTCGACGCCCAGTTCCTGCTCGACTTCATCACCGAGCGGCTGGGGCCGTACTACTACAACCAGGGTCTCCACGACGCCCAGGCGCTGTTTGCCAAGAAGATCGAGAGCGTCACCGACGCGGTCTATGAGCTTGAGCAGCCGATAAAGGGGTTCTGAGTCTTTTTAACCCCGCTCTCCCCGGCGAAGGCCGGGGAGAGCGGGGTGTGTTGCCTCCCCCAGCGTCAGCATTGACCTCCGGCCCGCCAGGCGCATCATACCTTAACGGCGATCAGTCTGCGTAGGACGTGACGACGCCAGGGAAGGAACAGCATGCCGATCGTCCGCGCGCGGCGAAAGTCTTGCCCCATGCGGCGGAATGAGGCTCAAATCATGACGGGGCGTCACGATCGCCTCGTTCCTGAGTCGCGTTTGATGTCGAATATCGCCTATTTCCCAACGGCGCCGGTGGTCGACGACCGGCCCGGCAAGCGCGAGCGGACCAAGGTCGCCAATCGCCAGGCCATACTCGACGCGGCGCGGGAAGTGTTCGGCGAGTTGGGCTATGACGCCGCCACGGTGCGCGACATCATCCGCCGCACCGGCCTCGCCTCAGGCACTTTCTACAACTATTACAAGTCCAAAGAGGAAGTGTTCGACGCCCTGGCCGACGATGGCGCCCGGCGTTTCCGGCCCCTGCTGCGGGTGCAGGTCGACAAGGCGGTTGATTTCCAGTCGTTCCTCAGCGGCGCCATCCTGGCCTATTTCCAGTTCGTGGCCACCGAGCAGGAAAACTGGCGCCTGAACCGCCCGGCCGGCGAGCCGATCCCCCATCCCCGCGCCACGCCCGAGATCGTGGCCGTGTTCGACCAGGTTCGCGAAGGCTTCGCCAAGGTGCTGGAGCTTGAGCACGCTCCAGCCGTCGACCTCGACTACCTGACCGCCGCCTGCATCGCCGTGGCCCGCGAGGTCAGCGACAAGATGCTGGAGCGCCGTCCGGTCGACACGGTCGGCGCGGCCGACTTCGCCGTCAAACTGATCCTGGGCGGTCTGCCCGCCCTTCCCAAACTCTAGTCCCTTACCCGGAGCACGCATGGCTGACGCCGCCGTCCAGAAGTTCGTTCTGAAGACCATACTGTCCCTGCCCAGCCCGATCCTGCGGGCCATGTCCGGGGGCGGGGTGGTCTATCGCGGCGGCCGCACCCTGGACCCGCGCTTCCAGTTCTTCGCCCACGCCGCCCAGAAGATGCCGTCGATGACGACCCTGCCGCCCGACGTGGCGCGCGAGGCCAGCGCCAAGGGCCTGGGCGCGGTGTCGGGCCCGGCGGAGCCCGGCGTGCGCACCGAGAACCTGTCGATAGAAGGGCCGGGCGGGCCCTTGCCGCTGCGCGCCTATCGCCCGGCTGACCAGGACGCCGACGCCCCGCTGATCGTCTTCGCCCACTTCGGCGGCGGGGTGATCGGCGACCTGGAGACCTGCCACGCCTTCTGCGGCATCCTGGCCAAGTTCGCCCGGACGGCGGTGCTGTCGGTCGACTATCGCCTGGCGCCGGATCACCGCTTCCCGGCGGGGCTGGACGACGTGCTGGCCGCCTATCGCTGGGCCCGAGATAACACCGCCCGCTTCGGCGCGGCCGAGGTTTCGCCGGCGATCGGCGGCGACTCGATGGGCGGCAACTTCGCCGCCATTGTCGCCCAGGAGATGCAGCGCACGGGTGAAGCCCAGCCGGCCCTGCAGCTGCTGATCTATCCAGCCGTCGACGTGGCCAGCGAGACGGCCTCGATGAGCACCTATGCCGACGCCTATCCGCTGAGCCGGCCGATCATGGACTGGTTCATGGGCCACTATATGGGCCCCGACGCCGATCCGGCCGACCCACGCCTGTCGCCGAACAAGACGGCTGACCTGTCGGGCCTGGCGCCGGCCGTGGTGATCACCGCCGGCTTCGACCCGCTGGTCGACCAGGGCGAGGCCTATGCCAAGCGGCTGCAGGCCGCCGGGGTGCCGGTGACCTATCGCTGCTATGACAGCCTGGCCCATGGCTTCACGGCCTTTACCGGGGCGGTGCCGGCGGCCGACGCGGCCTGCCGCGAGGTGGCGCGTTTGGTGCGCAAGGCGCTCGTGGCGGAACCCGATAAGTAGGACGGACGGAAACCGGATAGTCCGGATAATTCCACACCAAACCCCCACAAACATCCGACGTAGGTCGGGCCGAGGAACTCGCCCATGACATTCAATTCTTGTCATCCCGGGCGGAGCGCAGCGCAGACCCGGGACCCAGGGGCCGTGCGCGCCGCCCCTGGGTCCCGGATCGGCCTTTCGGCCGTCCGGGATGATAAGAGTTTGTGCGCCGGGTGGCGGGCATGACCACCATCCCGCCCACCATGCGCGCCCTGGTCGTCGAGAGCCTGGCCCCCGACTATGGCGGCTGCGCGGTGCGCGAGGTCGCCACGCCGGCCCCCGGCCCCGGCGAGGTGCTGGTCGAGGTCAAGGCTGCCAGCGTCAACTTCCCCGATCTGCTGATGACCCGGGGCGAATACCAGTTCAAGCCGCCCACGCCCTTCACCCCGGGCCTGGACCTGGCCGGCGAGGTCGCGGCCCTGGGGCAGGGGGTCTCGGGTTTTTCCGTGGGCGATGCGGTGGTCGGCGGCGCGCGGCTAGGGGCCTTCGCCGGCTATGCGGTGATCTCGGCCGGTGCGCTGAAGCCCAAGCCCGAGCGGTTGTCGTTCGCCCAGGCCGCCGCCTATGGCGCGGCCTATCTGACCGCCTATGTCGCCCTGGTGCGGCGGGCGCGGATCGAGCCGGGCGACTGGGTGCTGGTCCACGGCGCGGCCGGCGGGGTGGGGCTGGCGGCGGTCGATCTGGCCAAGGCCCTGGGCGCGCGGGTGATCGCCGCCTCGGCCGCTGACGACAAGCTGGCGGCGATACAGGCGCTGTATGCGGCTGACGCGGTGGTCAATGTCACCGGCGGTTTTCGCGATCAGGTGAAAGCCATCACCGGCGGGCGCGGAGCCGACATTATCTATGATCCCGTGGGCGGCGACGTGTTCGACGAGAGCGTGCGCTGCATCGCCTTTGACGGCCGGCTGCTGGTGATCGGCTTTACTTCGGGACGGATTCCGACCGTCTCGGTCAATATGCCGTTGATCAAGGGCTTCTCGGTGATGGGCGTGCGGGCCGGGGAATATGGCCGGCAGTTCCCGGAGAAGGGCCGCGAGAACGGCGAGGCGGTGTGGCGGATGGCCAATGAGGGGGTGATCTCGCCGCATGTGCATGCGCAGTTGCCGCTGGAGCGCTGGCGCGAGGCGTTTGATCTGCTGGCCGAGCGCAAGGTGGTGGGCAAGGCGGTGATTGTTCCTTGAAAGCTGTCATCCCGGCCAAGCGCGAAGCGCGCCGAGCCGGGACCGCCGGAAACGCAGGCGCATGCCGCGGTCCCGGCTCGGCGCTTCGCTTGGCCGGGATGACAGTTTCAGCGGCCGACTCAGGTTGACAGCCGCAGCCCGTTCCCTTATCCACCGCCCCTCACTCGCGGAGGCCTTGCGGCCCTTGCGTCCCATTATTATCGGAGCCACCTCGTGAAGCGGACATTCCAGCCGTCGAAGCTCGTGCGAGCCCGCCGTCACGGCTACCGCGCACGTATGGCCACCAAGAACGGCCAAAAGATCGTTGCGCGTCGCCGCGCCAAGGGCCGTAAGCGCCTGACGGCCTAAGAACGGCTCACCCCGTTCTTTCTCCCGCTTCGGCGGGAGGCACCGACCATGATAAAAGCCGCCTTTTCCCAGAGCCTGACCTCAGGTTTTCGCCGGAAAGGGCGGCTTTTTTCATGACCGCGATCCAGTCAGCGGACGCGGTGAAGATCGAGCGCCTGAAAAAGCGCCCCGATTTCCTCAAGGCCGCCAAGGCGCCCGCCCTGTCGCGCGGCGCGGTGTTCATGCAGATGCGGGCCCGACTCGATGATGATCCCCTGATCCGCGTGGGATTCACCGCCACCAAGAAGGTCGGCGGCTCGGTCGAGCGCAATCGCGCCAAGCGCCGCCTGCGCGAGGCCGCAAGGCTGTTGTTACCCCTTCATGGCCGCCCGATGTACGACTATGTATTCATCGCGCGCGGCGGCACTCGCACCCGCGAATGGGGGCGTTTGCTTGACGATGTGAAAACCGCGCTGATAAGCCTCGCGGCCGAACATGATCGCGCGGAGGCTCGGGCCAGGCTGGCTCAATCCGCTGATCTTCCCAAAGACCCATCTTCAGACGCTCCACCTGCCAACCCAGGCGCGCCCGATCCCTCTGTTTCCGGTTAAGTCATCCATGCAGAACGACAACAAAAACACGTTGATGTTCATCGTCAGCGCGTTCGCGATCCTGATCGGGTACCAGTTCTTCATCCTGGGTCCGCAGCAGAAGCAGGCCGAGGCCCAGCTGGCGACCCGGAAGGCCGCCGAAGCCAAGATGGTCGCGACCCAGCCGGGCGTGGTGATCGGTCCTGATGGCCGTCCCGCGCCGCTGAAGCTGTCGCGCGACGCCGCCAAGGCCCAGAGCCCGCGCGTCGCCGTCGATACGCCGGCCCTGTCAGGTTCGATCTCGCTGCGCGGCGCCCGGATCGACGATCTGTGGCTGAAAAAGTACGCCCAGACGATCAAGAAGGATTCGCCGCCGGTCGAGCTGTTCCGCCCCGAGGGCGCCGAGCACGCCTGGTTCGCCGATTTCGGCTGGGCCGGGGCCAATCTGCCGGGCCTGCCCGACAGCCGCACCGTCTGGACCGCCGCGCCCGGTCAGGTGCTGCGTCCGACTACCCCGGTGGTCATGACCCATGACAACGGCCAGGGCCTGATCTTCACCCGCACCATTTCGGTCGATGTCGACGCCATGTTCACCGTCGCCAACAGCGTCCGCAACCAGGGTGGCCAGACCCTGTCTCTGGCCCCCTACGCCTCGGTGCAGCGCCAGGGCATCCCCGAAAAGCTCGGCAAGAACCAGATCATCCACGAAGGCGCCATCGGCGTGTTCGGCGGCGCCGACGGCAAGAACCACGAACTCAAGCAGTCCAAGTACGGCAAGTGGAAGAAGGACAAGCCGCTCGAGACCTTCACCTCGAAGGGGGGCTGGACCGGCGTGACCGACCAGTACTGGCTGGCGGCCCTGATCCCCGACCAGACGCAGGAGGTCGCGGCCCAGTACCGCGTCACCCAGGCCGGACCGGTCGACATCTATGACGTCAATATCGTGGGGCAGACCCGGACCCTGGCCCCCGGCCAGACCCTCAGCCAGAGCACCCGTCTGTTCGCCGGCCCCAAGACCGTGCCCCTGCTGCGTCAGTATGAATATGGCGGCCAGCCGCCGCCCTGGTGGAAGGTCTGGGACAAGACCCAGGCCCAGGTGCCGCGCTTCGACGACGCCGTCGACTGGGGCATGTTCAGCTTCTTCACCCGTCCGATCTTCAACATCCTCGAGATGTTCTTCAAGCTGGTCGGCAATTTCGGCGTCGCCATCCTGCTGCTCACCGTAGCCCTCAAGCTCGTCCTCTATCCGCTGGCCGACAAGAGCTACGAGTCGATGGCCAAGATGAAGAAGATCGCCCCCGAGGTCGAAAAGCTGAAGGCCAAGCTGAAAGACGATCCGACCAAGATGCAGCAGGAGATGATGGGCCTGTATGCCAAGGAAAAGATCAATCCGATGATGGGCTGCCTGCCCATGCTGGTGCAGATCCCGGTGTTCTACTCGCTCTACAAGGTGCTGACGGTGACCATCGAAATGCGGCACGCGCCGTTCTTCGGCTGGATCCAGGATCTGTCGGCGCCCGAGCCCACCAGCCTGTTCAACCTGTTTGGCCTGATCCCCTATGATCCGGGCGCCCTGCCGCTGGTCGGCGCCATGATCGCCCACCTGGGCATCTGGCCGCTGCTGTATGGCGTGACCATGTGGCTGACCACGGCCATGAACCCGCCGGCCGCCGACCCGATCCAGCAGAAGATCTTCCAATGGTTCCCGGTGATCTTCACCTTCACCCTGTCGGGCTTCGCCGTGGGTCTGGTGATCTACTGGTGCTGGTCCAACGTCCTGACCATCTTCCAGCAGTACATCATCATGCGCCGCTATCAGGTCGACAACCCGATCGACCAGATCATCGCCCGCTTCCAGCGCAAACCCACCGTGGCGACCTGATGACCGAACCCAACTTCGCGCCCGCTCCCAATTTTTCACCTCCTCAGGGTCCGGTCTTCACCGAGGAAGAGATCGAGGCGGCGCGCGTGCTGTTCGCCCAGCCGGTGGCCTTCATGATGGGGGCTGTCAACATGGACGGCCTGCCCCATCCGATCGCGCCGGAAGTGTGCTTCGCCGGTCGCTCCAATGTCGGCAAGTCCAGCCTGATCAACGGGCTGGTGGGGCAGAAGTACCTGGCCCGCGCCTCCAACGAGCCGGGCCGCACGCGGGAGATCAACTTCTTCCTGCTGGCCGAGAAGCTGCGCCTGGTCGACCTGCCGGGCTATGGCTTCGCCCGCGCCTCGAAGACCACGGTCAGTAAGTTCCAGGATCTGGGCCGGGCCTATCTGCGCGGCCGGGCCACCCTGCGCCGCGTCTATCTGCTGATCGACGCCCGCCACGGCCTCAAGACGGTCGACCAGGAAGCCCTCGACGCCCTCGACACGGCGGCGGTCTCCTACCAGATCATCCTGACCAAGTCCGACAAGATCAAGCCGCACGAGGTCGAGAAGGTCACCGCCGAGACCGTGGCGGCGATCGCCAAGCGCCCCGCCGCCTTCCCGCGCGTTCTGGCCACCTCGTCGGAAAAGGGCCTGGGCATGCCGGAACTGCGCGCCGAGATCGCCCGGGTCTGCCTGGACGAATAGCGGGCGGGCTTAAGACCCCGACCGCCTGTAGGTCGCCGTGCAGCGGGCGTTGCACTGGGCCCATTGGCTGGGACAGATGTCGTCGTCGCCGGCCTTGCAGAAGTAATAGCTCCGCGCGCAGGCCGCCCGGCACTGGCCGGCGTCGCCGCCCGGCCGGCTGGAGGCCAGCGGGATCAGCGGCTGCAGGGCGGTCTGCGGGACGGCAACCACGGCGGGCGGCGGAGCCTTTTTCGGCGCGGGCTTCTGGTCGGCACCGGCCGGCGAGGCCAGGGCGAGAGACACAAGCAACAGGGCGAGCAGGCGGCGCATGGCCAGAGCCTAGGGCCCTGCGGTTAAGGTTAGGCTAACCATGTTTCCCTCTCCCGCAAGGGGAGAAGGCGTTCAGCCTTTCAGCTTCTCGATCAGCGCCATCATCGCCGCCGGATTGCGCAGCTTGGCCCCGGAGATGAAATAGGCGAACACGTCGCCGCGTTTGGCTCAGTTGCGCGTCTGGGTGACCACGCCGTCCAGCTCTTCCGACGTCATGCCGGTGGGCTCGCCCTGGCGGCTGCACATCCGTCGGGCATAGGTGACGTCGGCGGCGGGCTGGTCGGTGCGCGGCCAGTCGGGCGTCTCGTCGCGCCACTTCATCCAGCTGTTGGGCTTGAAGGTGGAATAGTAGGTGCCGTTGATCTCGAGGCTGGTCAGGTTGGACGCGGCATATTTCAGCTCGTCCTTCTGCTTGACCGTGTCGGGATAGAACACGCCGCGCCACGGCTCGAAGGTCCAGCCGCCGATGCCGGCCCGGATGACGCCTGTAGACATGTCTGTTCCCCTCCTGTTCCGCTGCGCACCCTAAGCGAGGCGCGAGGCGGTCGGCAAGGGGTGTCAGCCGCTCACCACATGCCGAGGCGCTCCGGCCGCGAAGGCTTCGATATTGCCTATGGTCACGGCCATGATCCGTTCCACCGCTTCGTGGGTGTCATAGGCCACGTGCGGCGTGACGATGACATTGGGCAGTTTCAGCAGGGCGTGGCTGGCGACCAGGGCGCGCAGGCCCTCCACGGCGGGCGGGGTCGATGAGCGGAAGATCTGGGCCTCGTCGCGCAGCCAGGGCTCCTGGCTCAGCACGTCCAGCGCCGCCCCGGCGATCTGACCGGTCTGGAGGGCGTTGAGCAGGGCCTCGGCGTCGACGACCCCGCCGCGCGCGGTGTTGACCAGCACGGCCGAGGGCTTCATCGCCGCGAACTGGGCTGCGCCGATCAGGCCTTCGGTGGCGAGGCCGCCGGGAATATGCAGGGTCAACACATCGCAGGTGGCGATCAGGGTCTCGAGCGGGACATAGGTGAAGCCCAGGGCCTCGGCCGCCGCTGGATCGGGCCGCATGTCGAAGGCGATGACGTCCATGTCGAAGCCCCTGGCGATCTTGATCACCAGCCGGCCGATCTGGCCCGTCCCGACCACGCCCAGGGTCTTGCCGCCCAGGTCAAAGCCCCGCAGGCCGCCCTGCGAGAAGTCGCCGCGCCGGGTGCGCTCGACGGCCTGGGGCAGCTTGCGGGCCAGGGCCAGCAGCAGGGCGAAGGCGTGTTCGCCCACGGTGGGGTCGCCATAGTCGGGCACGTTGCAGACCGTAATCCCGTGATCGCGGCAATGGTCCAGGTCGACATGGTCATAGCCGGTCGAGCGGGTGGCGATCAGGCGCAGCTTGGGGAAGGCCGCCAGGGCCGCTGCGTCAAGGCGCGAGTCGATGAAGGTCGAGACGACCTCGGCCTCGGCGAAGCCGGGGCCGGCGACCTCCGCCACACAGGTCACGGCGTGGTCGCGGCTCAGGCCATCGACGGCGGCGCGTTCCCAGTCTTCGGCTTCGAAGATGACGATGTTCATGAGGTGATCCAGACCGGGTGACGGGTGTGCACAGCGGTAACGCGCTAAGTCGGCGGCCGCACCTAGGGGGTGACCGTATAGTTCGGCGACGACCCCCTCCGGCCCTCTGGGCCATCTCCCCCGGAGGGGGAGGATCTAACGTGTCGAGATGCTCCCCCTCCGGGGGAGCTGTCGCGGAGCGACTGAGGGGGTTAGCGCTGCTTGTACCGATCGATCTCGGCCTGATCGTGGGAACATTTGCCGATCTGCTCGATCCAGACGCCCCCACCGTCGTAACAAGCGTCAACAGTGAGCCATTCCCGTGCGCAACGTCCAATCGGAAACGCCGCCAGCGCCAGCAGCACGACGGCGATCCAGACGCCGCGCCGCTTCACCTCAGCACTCCACCCGGTTGACCGACAGCCCCACGGCCAGCCCGCCCATCGAGGTTTCCTTGTAGATCTCGTTCATGTCCTCGCCGGTGCGCTTCATGGTGGCGATCACCTTGTCGAGCGAGACGCTGTGCTGGCCGTCGCCCAGCAGGGCCAGCCGCGCGGCGTCAATGGCCTTGATGGCCCCCATGGCGTTGCGTTCGATGCAGGGGATCTGCACCAAGCCGCCGATCGGATCGCAGGTCAGGCCCAGATTGTGCTCCATGCCGATCTCGGCGGCATTCTCGATCTGGGCGTTGGTCCCGCCCAAAGCCGCGCACAGGCCGGCGGCGGCCATCGAGCAGGCGACGCCCACCTCGCCCTGGCAGCCCACCTCGGCCCCGCTGATCGAGGCGTTGCGCTTGTACAGCGCGCCGATGGCGGCGGCAGTCAGCAGGAAGACCCGGATCTGCTCGGGCGAGCCGTTGTAGAACCGCACGAAGAACCGCAGCACGGCCGGCACCAGCCCGGCCGCGCCATTGGTCGGGGCGGTGACCACCCGGCCGCCGGCGGCGTTCTCCTCATTGACCGCCATGGCCCACAGATTGACGAAGTCCATGGCCGCCAAGGGATCGCTGATCTGGCGCTCCATGCGACCCTGGATGGTCTGGTGGATCTGGCGGGCCCGGCGTTTCACGTCCAGCCCGCCGGGCAGTATGCCGTCCTGGCGCATGCCCCGGTCGATACAGGCCTCCATGGCCGCGAAGATGCGGTCGATGCCGGCGTTCATGTCGTCCAGCGACATCCGGGCCAGCTCGTTGGCGCCCATGACCCCGGCGATGCTCAGGCCCGCGTCGGCGGCCCGTTGCAGCAGGTCGGCGCCGCTTTCGAAGGGGTGGGGGATTTCAGGGCCGGCCTCGGGCGGCGCATTGGTGCCCATCTCGAACTCGTCGCGCACGAAGCCGCCGCCAATCGAGAAATAGGTGCGCTCGGCCAGCACGGCGCCGGCCTTGTCATAGGCGACGAAGGTTAAGCCGTTGGGATGCTGGGGCAGGCGCTCATGGCCCAGCCAGACGAGGTCGCGGGCCTCGTCGAAGGCGATGTCGATCTGGCCGCCCAGCTTCAGCGACTGGGTGGCGCGGGTCTCCAGCAGGGCCGCCTCGCCGGCGTCCGGGTCGAGGTCGGCCGGGACAAATCCCATCAGGCCCAGCATCACCGCCCGGTCGGTGGCGTGGCCGCCTCCGGTCAGGGCCAGGGAGGCGTAGAGCCGGATCTCGACCCGGGCCACGCCGGGCAGTTTGCCGTCGTCGCGCAGGCGGCCGACGAACAGCACCGCCGCCGTCATCGGGCCCATGGTGTGGCTGCTCGACGGACCGACGCCGAGCTTGAAAAGGTCGAAGACCGAGGCTGTCATGGGCGCATCCCACGCTTCCGCGTGGCGGTGAGCGCTATCCGGTTCAAAACATGTTTGTCATCCCGGCCGCAGCGTAGCGGAGAGCCGGGACCCAGGGGCAACCGCGATGCGCCGACTCCTGGGTCCCGGATAGCCTCTGCGAGGCTTCCGGGATGACAAGATAGAGGTGCGGCCTACTTGCGCTGCGACTTGGTCGCGTCGCGCGTGGCCTTGAACTCCGAGCCCTCGCCCCATTGCGGCCAGCGGGTGGAGTTGGCCAGGTCGGCGCCCAGGCCCTGGATCAGGCTGATGTCGGCGGTCATGCCGTCCAGACGCCAGCCGTCGTTCCACTCATCGGCGGGCTGGTGATAGGCATTGATGCGATAGGCGTCGGCAAAGGCCTTGCCGGCCGCCACGCCGCCCTCGACCAGATCCTCGCCCGAGCCGAACGAGATGGCCGGCACGCCGCGCTTGGCGAACGGGAAGTGGTCCGAGCGGTAGAAATAGCCGGCTTCGGTGGCCGGGTCGGGCGTGTAGGTGCGGTTCACCTTCTTGCCGTGGGCGATCAGGTCATCCAGCAAACCCAGCTTGGCGCTGCCCGAGATGGTGAAGTCCTTGGCCGGGCCGGCCGGATCCAGGGCGTCGGTATTGAGCACGCCCACCGTCTTGGCCAGAGGATAGAGCGGGTTGGCCGCATAGTATTCCGAGCCCAGCAGGCCCTTTTCCTCGGCGGTCACGGCCAGGAAGATCAGGCTACGGTCAGGTCGGGGACCCTTGGCGAACACCCGGCCCATTTCCAGCATGGCGGCGATGCCGGTCGCGTTGTCGACGGCGCCGTTGTAGATTTTGTCGCCCCTGGCGTCGGCCAGACCCACGCCCAGATGGTCCCAGTGGCCGGTGAAGAACACCGTCTCGTCGGGGCGCTTGGCACCGGTCAGCTTGCCGACCACGTTTTTCGAGACGATCACCTTGGGCTCGACGGCGTAGGCGGCCGAGAAGGTGGCGCCCTTCAGTTCCACCGGCTTGAAGTCGCGGCCCTGAGCCGCCTTCTTCAGGACGTCGAAATCCAGGCCCGCAGCCTTGAACAGCTCCACGGCGGTGTCGCGCTGGATCCAGCCTTCCAGGGCCGGATGCTGCTTGGTCGGCTCCTTGCGGACGATGTCGAACATCGTGTTGGTGTTGGAGTTCTTGACCGTGGCCCAGCCATACGAGGCCGGGGCCGTTTCATGCACGATCAGCAGGCCGGCGGCGCCCAGGCGAGCGGCTTCCTCGAACTTGTAGGTCCAGCGGCCATAATAGGTCATGGCCTTGCCGCCGAAGTCGCCCCCATTCTTGGTATCGGAACCGGTCTCGAAGTCGGGGTCGTTGATCAGCACGACGACGATCTTGCCCTTGACGTCCAGGCCCTTGAAATCGTCCCAGTTCCGCTCCGGGGCCTTGACGCCATAGCCCGCGAAGACGATCGGGGCGTTCTGGATCGCGACCTTGTCGACATTGGTCATGGCCGCGCGGATGGCGATCTGTTCGCCCTGGTTCAGGGCGATGTGGCTGCTGCCGACCATCATGTGGGCGCTGATGGGGCCCTTGATCTCGAACATGCCCAGCGGCACGTCCTGGGTCCAGGCCCGCTTGCCGTCTTTCAGGTCGCCGCCGGGCTCCAGGCCTGCGGCCAGCATCTGCTCGACGATATAGGCGACCGTCTTGGTCTCGCCGGCCGTGGCGGGGCCGCGGCCCTCGAAGGCGTCGGACGACAGGGTCTTGATGTGGGCGGCGAGGTTGACGGGGTCGATCTTCGGCGCGTCAGAGGCATGCGCCAGCATGGGCGCGGCGATCAGGGCGGTGGCGAGCAGCAGGCGTTTCATCGTTGTCACTCTTTGGAGCAAATCTTGTCGTTGGGGCAGGACCGTATCCGGGGTCTTGGGCGAGGGGAAGTCGGTTTGGACGGCCAGCAGCGACCCACTCCAAATCCGTTCCTCCCGGCGAAGGCCGGGACCCAGATTCATCCAGAGCCGTTGGGGGTGACGCGCCCTGGGCCCACGCCAGGAGCAAGAGCATTCGTGGGTTCGATCTGGGCCCCGGCGTTGGCTTCGCCGCACTGACGTGTCGCCGGGGAGAGCGGGATTAGATCGAACTGACCCGCCGCCCATCCACCGCCCAGCGCTCCAGGCTCGCGCCGTCCCAGACATGCAGGGCGTCATAGAGGTTGATGGTCGGATCGCAGTGGCCCGGCTGCAGCCAGACGATGTCGCCGACCTTGGGGGCATCGGCCGGGAAGGCGCGGGCCGGATCGGCGTCGGCGGCGGTCACCGCGCCGGCAAAGCCCAGGGGATCGCGGCCGCCGGCCTTCAGCACGTCGATCATCGCGGGATGGGCGATCAGGCCGTGCTCGTCGCCCATGGGCCGCCACAGCGAGCCGGGCGCGGTGCCGGCGATGACGCGGGCCGGCGGGCCGTCCATCGATACGGCCTTGAAGCCGGCGTCGACCACCACATGACTCTTGTGGCGGGTCGAGACCACGCTGGCGGCGATATAGAGCGACGGCTCGAACGGCCAGTCGCCGCCGCCGGGCGCGCCGCAGTCGTCATATTCGACATCCATGACGGCGTAGGAGCCGGCCTGCAGCTCGGTGAACACGCCAGACGCCAGGTCGAAGGCGTGGGTCCCGGTGCCACCGCCGGTGACCACGGGTGGCGGCAGGCCGGCGGCGGTCAGCTCGGCGACCAGGGCCTTCAGCGTGGCGAAGGCGGCCTCGTCGGCCGAGCGGCGCAGGTCGCCGTCGTTCATGTGCTGCAGATGACCCAGATAGGCCTGGAGGCCGGCGAAGCGCAGGCCCGGCGCGGCGTCGGCGGCGCGGGCCAGTTTCAGGGCGTCGTGCGGATAGGCGCCGGTGCGGTGGGTGCCCAGATCCAGATCCACCACCAGGTTCAGGATCGTCCCGGCCGCGACGGCGGCGTCGGACAATCGGTCTATCTGGCCCTCGTCATCGGCGGTGACGCCGATCGTGGCGCCGCCCTTCGCCAGGGCCGCCAGACGCGGCGCGGCCCAGGGCGGCGGGGCGGCGGTGACCAGCACGTCGGTGATCCCGCCGGCCACGAAGGCCTCGGCCTCGCCCACCGTCTGGGCGCACAGGCCGACGGCCCCGCGCTCGACGATCAGCCGGCCCAGGGTCGAGCACTTGTGGGTCTTGCCATGGGCCCGCAGCCGCACCCCGGCGGCGTCGCACAGCGCCTGCATGCGGTCGAGGTTGCGCAGCAGGGCGGCCTTGTCGACGACCAGCAGCGGGGTCTGGGGGAGGGCGGTTACGTCTGGAAATTTCATCTGGTGCCTTGCCCTAACCCCTTTTGTCATCCCGGCCGCAGCGAAGCGGAGAGCCGGGACCCAAGGGGCGCCCGCATTGCGCCGGCCCCTGGGTCCCGGACAGCCTCTGCGAGGCTTCCGGGATGACAAGCTTTTTGAATTCTAGATCTCGCCCGCCAATACCCGCGCAAACAAGCCCGGATCGACATTGCCGCCCGAAAGAACGATCGCCGAGGTCTTGCCCGCCACCGCGATCTTGCCCGCCAGCGCCGCCGCCAGGGCCACGCAGCCGCCCGGCTCGACCACCAGCTTCAGCACCGAGAAGGCATAGCGCATGGCCTCCGCCACTTCGGCGTCGGTCACCGCGACGATGCCGGTCAGGGTCCGCTGGTTGATCGCAAAGGTCAGTTCGCCGGGGACCGGGGTCAGCAGGGCGTCGCAGATCGAGCGGGCGTCGGGATCGATGGTCTCGCGCTGGCCTGAGATCATCGAGCGGCGGGTCTCGTCGAAGCCGGCCGGCTCAACGCCCCAGATGTCGGTGGCCGGCGACAGGGCGCGGACGGCGGTGCTGGTTCCCGCGATCAGCCCGCCGCCGCCGACGCAGCACAGCAGCACGTCGAGGGGCGCGCCGCGCGCCGTCGCCTGCTCGACGATCTCGACGCCCAGCGTGCCTTGCCCGGCGATGATGTGCGGATCGTCATAGGAGGGCACGACCACGCAGCCGCGCTCGCGGGCGATCTCATCGGCTATGGCGACGCGATCCTCAGTGAAGCGGTCATAGAAGCGGATCTGCGCGCCGAAGCCGCGCGTGCCCGCCACCTTCACGGCCGGCGAGTCGGACGGCATGACGATCAGGGCCGGGCAGCCGATCAGCTGGGCCGCCAGGGCCACGCCCTGAGCGTGGTTGCCGGAGGAGAAGGCCACCACGCCGCGCTTTTTTTCGTCTTCGGTCAGCTGGCTGAGGCGGTTATAGGCCCCGCGAAACTTGAAGGCCCCGGCCCGTTGCAGGGTCTCGGGCTTGAGCAGCACCCGGCCGCCCAGGCGCTCATTGAGGGCCGGGCTCTCGATCAGCGGGGTCTCGACGGCCTGGCCCTTGAGGCGGGCGGCGGCGGCCTGGATGTCGGAAAGTGTGAGGGTCATGCTGGAGGTGTAGGACGAGGAGGGCGGAATTTGAAGACGACCCCAGAATTCCGCACTCCCCGGC
Source organism: Caulobacter sp. (assembly GCA_031415995.1). Taxonomy (GTDB): domain Bacteria; phylum Pseudomonadota; class Alphaproteobacteria; order Caulobacterales; family Caulobacteraceae; genus Caulobacter. The sequence continues at coordinate 65,138 of JANOSS010000011.1, forward strand.
GACCCGAAGGGCGGCGAAGCCAAAGCCGGGGCCCAGATTCATCAGGAGCGGCTGGGGATGATGCGCCTTCTGGTCAGGCCAAGCGCAACAACCGCCACGGGTTCGATCTGGACCCCGGCGTTCGCCGGGGAGAGCGGGGAGGAGGCGGGTCATCGAAACCCTTTGCGAGCTTCGCCGTTCAAGCCATAACCAGCGCGGGGTTGGGCTGCTCAGGGATGTCCAGAATGAAGACCGTACTGTTCGCCGCCGCCGCCGCCGCTGTCGCGATGCTGGGTTCTGCCGCGCCCGCTCTGGCTGGCGAAGTGTTTGTCGGCGCCTACAAGCATGATGTCACCTTCATCGGTGAGGCCGTGGGCCTGGGCGCCGCCGGGCGCGAGGGCGGGGTCGACATCCATCTGGGCTATCGCACCGACCGCATCGAAAGCCTGACCTGGCTGGGCAAGCCGCAGGTCCACACCTTCGTGTCGATCAACAGCGAGAACACCTCCAACTTCGTGGCGGTAGGCTTTGACTGGAAGCTGGATCTGGGCCAACCGGGCGGCTTCTATCTGCGCCCTGGGATTGGCCTGGCCTATACCGATGGCGAGGCGGGCCTGCCGCCGGCCAACGCCCCGAACCTGACGCCCGAGGAACGCGCACGGCGCACCAACCTCTATTACACCCGCATCGATTTCGGCTCGCAGGTGCTGTTCGAGCCCGAGATCGCCCTGGGCTATCAGTTCAGCGACGCCTGGTCGGCCGAGCTCAGCTACACCCACCTGTCGAACGGCCAGATCTTCCACCAGGGCAAGAACCAGGGGCTTGACGACGTGGGGGTTCGGCTGGTCTACGCCTTCTGACTTCGCGGGCGATCGGTTTAACCGGCCTCGTGGCGCCCCCTCAGACAAGGGTGGCCAAAATTGAAGAAGCGTCTGCGGCCGAGTCCTGTCGAAGGGCCGCTGGACGTCACCGGGCAGGTGACAAGGCATATCTCTACCATGGCCAATGTGACCGTCGTCGGCGCCCAGTGGGGCGATGAAGGCAAGGGCAAGATCGTCGACTGGCTGTCCAACCGGGCAGACATCGTCGTGCGTTTTCAGGGCGGCCACAATGCCGGCCACACGCTGGTGGTGGACGGCAAGGTCTACAAGCTGGCCCTGCTGCCGTCTGGGGTTGTGCAGGGCAAGTTGTCGGTGATCGGCAATGGCGTGGTCGTCGACCCCTGGCACCTGCTGGGCGAGATCGCCAAGATCGCCGAGCAGGGCGTGATCATCGGCCCCGACCTGCTGGTGCTGGCCGACAACGCCACCCTGATCCTGCCGCTGCACAAGGACCTGGATCAAGGTCGTGAAGCCGCGTCCAGCCAGAAGATCGGCACCACTGGCCGCGGCATCGGCCCGGCCTATGAAGACAAGGTCGGCCGCCGCGCCATCCGCGTTGCCGACCTGGCCGATCCCGAAGCCCTGAAGCCCAAGATCGAGCGCCTGCTCAGCCACCACGGCGCCCTGCGCCGGGGCCTGGGCCTGCCCGAGGCCGACGGCGAGGCGCTGTTCGAGCAGTTGATGGAGATCGCGCCGCAGATCCTGGCCTATGCCCAGCCCGCCTGGCGCCTGCTGGACCAGGCTTACAAGGCCGGCAAGCGAATCCTGTTTGAGGGTGCGCAGGGCGCGCTGCTGGACGTCGATCACGGCACCTATCCGTTCGTCACCTCGTCCAACACCGTCGCCGGCCAGGCCGCCGCCGGTTCGGGCATGGGCCCCAAGGGGCCGGGCTATGTGCTGGGCATCGTCAAGGCCTACACCACCCGCGTCGGCGAAGGCCCGTTCGCCTGCGAACTGGACGACGAGGTCGGCAAACACCTGTCGACGGTCGGCCGCGAGGTCGGCGTCAACACCGGCCGCGCCCGCCGCTGCGGCTGGTTCGACGCGGTGCTGGTGCGCCAGTCGGTGGCCATCAACGGCATCGACGGCATCGCCCTGACCAAGCTGGACGTGCTGGACGGCCTCAAGACCCTGAAGATCTGCGTCGGTTACAAGATCGGTGACCGCGAGCTCGACTATCTGCCGGCCGGCATGCGCGATCAGGCCGCCGCCGTGCCGATCTACGAAGAGATGGAAGGCTGGAGCGAAAGCACCGTTGGCGCCCGCTCGTTCAAGGACCTCAACGCCAACGCCATCAAGTATGTGCGCCGGGTCGAGGAACTGATCGGCGCTCCGGTGGCCCTGTTGTCGACCAGCCCCGAACGCGACGACACCATCCTGATGCGCGATCCCTTCCAGGGATAGGGCCCAGGCGCGGGGTGGGGCCTGAAGACGGCCTGCATCACCCCGCGCCTCATTTCATCACCCTAAACGTTCCGGAAACCGTGAACTGTGTAGCTTGGCGCGGCTAGACGGCGTGAAGGTGTGACCTTGGGTCTGCGCGAATTTCTCGATGACGGAATGGACGGCGCAACCCTGACGATGAGTCGTGGCGGCAGGCTTTGCCGGCTGGCCATAACGGTCCTGGTCAGCGGCTTGCTGGGCTTTAACTTCGGACCGACGGCGATGACGGTCTGGCTGGCCGTGAATTTGAGCCTGGAAGCCAGCTTGCTGGTGATCGCTCTGCGCATCAAGGCGAAGGGCACCCCCACTTCGGTGATCACGCGTCTGGCGACGGGCGGGCTGTTCTGCGCGGCCTGGTCGGTGATGGCCGCGTTCAGCTGGATCAACGGCGGGGCGGCGATGAAGTTCACGGCCCTGGTCGTGCTGTTTGGTCTGCTGATCGAAGGGTTGAAATACGCCTCTGTCAGCCGGCCCAGCCTTCTGGTCCTGGCGCCGCCGCCCATGGCGGCCCTGATTATCCTCCCGGTGTTCTTCGGCGGCTTCAGCGGCGGGGAGCGGGTCATGGCGCTGGTGACGGTGCTGGGCCTGGCGGGCTATGTCCTGAACGCCGCCCGCCTGCTGCGCTCCACCGCCCTGGCCCTCGAAAAGGCCCAGGCCGAGGCCCAGGAAGCCAGTCGCGCCAAGTCGGCCTTTGTGGCCATGATGAGCCATGAGCTGCGCACGCCGATGAACGGCGTCCTCGGTATGGCGCACGCTCTGGGAACGACACGGCTGGACGCCCGTCAGGCCGACTATCTGGAGACGATCATCCAGTCGGGCGACGGCCTGATGACCATTCTCAACGACATTCTGGACCTGTCGAAGGTCGAGGCCGGCAAGCTGGCGCTCGAGAACGCGCCCTTCGATATCCGCCGGGTGGCGGGGCAGATTCATCTGGTGTGGAACCATACCGCGCGCCTGAAGGGCCTGGAGCTGACGCTTGAGGTCGCGCCAGAGACCCCCGCCTGGCTGCTGGGCGACCCGGTCCGGGTGCGCCAGATCCTGCTGAACCTGGTCTCCAACGCGCTGAAATTCACCGAGACCGGGCGCGTCGAGATTCATGTTGCGCCCCTCGAAACGGCCGGCGCGATGACGGGCCTGGAGCTGCTGGTGTCCGATACAGGCGTCGGCCTGAGCCAGGACCAGCAGGTCGGCCTGTTCAACCCCTTCAGCCAGGGCGATCGCTCCACGGCGCGGCGCTTCGGCGGCACGGGTCTGGGGCTGGCGATCAGTCGTCAGCTGGCCCGGATGATGGGCGGCGAGATCACCGTCGTCAGCACGCCGGGGCAAGGTTCGGTCTTCAAGGTGCAACTGGCGCTGAGCGCTGCCGAGGCGCCGCTCGCGCAAAGTCAGGCCGAGCCGATGGCCAATCTGCAAGGGGCTCGGGTGCTGGTGGTCGACGACAATCTGATCAACCAGGCCGTTGCGCGCGCGATCCTGGAGTCTGCCGGGATCATGGTCGCCACCGCCGACGATGGACGCCAGGCCTTGGCCCGGCTGCGGGTCGAGGACTTCGACGTCGTGCTGATGGACGTTCACATGCCCGAGATGGACGGGGTCGAGGCGGTGCGGCGGATCCGGGCGGGCGAGGGTGGCCGGGTCGATATTCCAATCCTGGCCCTGACCGCCGACGCCATGTCGGGCCAGGCCGAACGCCTGCTGGAAAAGGGCTTCGATGACGCCCATCCAAAGCCGATCCAGCCGGCCGGGCTGCTGGCCGCTGTGGCGCGCCTGAGACGCGACCCGTTCGAAGCCGCACATGGCCCAGGTCCGGTCCTTTTGAGCGTCTTCTGATTGTCAACGATCCGCAGATCGCCGCTCGGTTAGAGATTGTTTAGCTTGCCGGCCCTACAAGAACCCATCATCCCGAGGGCCATCTTCCTTGTCAGCGCGTCGTAGACTCAAGCCGGTGCGCAGCAACGACCGGGTGACCCGCAGTCTGCGGGCGCTGGAGCGGACGGCCTCGACCAGTCGGGTGCTGAACCTGCTGGCCATCCAGGCCGATAGCGGGGGGCGGGCCGATTACGCCGAGCATCCGCTGTTTCGCAATCGGATACTCAACACGGCCCTGATCCTCAAGCACCGCCTGCGCAGCGACGATATCTTCCTGTTCGACGAAGCCTAGGCGACGGCGACCAAGATCATCATCCCTTTCGACCGCCGCGATGTGGGCCTGGGCGGCCAGTCGTTCTTCGTGGGGCAGCGCGGCTGGGTCGATCTGCTGCAAGAAGCCTGCAACGACACCACCGACATGGTCCGCGACATCGCCACCTTGCGCATGATCGACATGCTGCCGTCGCTGGACCCGTTTTTGTTGCGCGAGCATCTGCGCCGCCACGGCATGACCGTCGCGGCCTGCTATTTCGCTCTGTCGGCGGCCGATCTGGCGCAGATGCAGGGCTTTGTCACCCGGGAGATTTCGCGCCTGATCGAGCTGGCCTATCGCGACACCGGCCGCTTCTCTGGCTCTCACGCGGCGCGCCTGGTCGAGGCCCTGCTGTCGACCGATGTCGACGAACGCCTTGAGCCGCTGCGCGAGACCCTCGTGCTCGAGGGCGAGAGTTTCAAGGAAGGCGTCTTCAGCTGGAAGGGCTTCCTCTATTACAAATGGATGCTGACCCGGCTTTGGCCGCAGTTGGCGACCGTGAGCAGCGAGATCGGCCAGTTGGTCATCCCCGGGGCGCGTGACCCCGAGACCGCGCGCTATCTGGATGAGGCCCGCAAGCGCCTGCAGGCCAGCGTCATGCTCGAGCGCCAAGCCGTGCAGCGCACGCTGAAGGTCTATGACGACGCCTTCGAGGATCTGATCGAGAACGGCAAGCCTGAGGCTTTCCGCGCCTTCCTGCTGAGCGCGCCCGAACTGTTCCTGTCGCTGGGCGAAAAGGTCGGGGTGATCTCGCACATCGCCAGCTACTGGCGCTATCGCTTTCCGGAGGGGTCCGTGCCGACCGCCCAGGTCGATGAAGCCATCGACATATTCCAGGACTTCGAGGGCGGGCTGAGTGTGTCCCTCACCAACTGATCTGGCGACGTCGTGCGCCTATCAAGCTTGTTTTTACGAACTGTCGTTAGGGTTAGGGTAGAGTAGCCCTCTGAGGAGCCGATTTTCCGGTGTTTGACGGCAATAACCGCACCATTCAGCGAGTCGCCGCCAAGATTCAGCGGGTGCTGGTCGTTGACGTCAATCCGGCGACGGCGCGGCTGCTGGCTGACCAGCTGAGGCAGCTGGGCAATGTGCAGATCTATCCCGCAACCACCGTCGAGAAGGGCTATGCGATGGCCCGCACGGTCGATCCGCAACTGATCTTCGTCGAGCACGCCAGCAGCGGCGTCGATGGCCAGATGCTGACCCGCAAGATCCGCCGCAGTGACCTGGCCTGCCGCGAGGCGCCGATCATCATGTGCACCACCGAAGCGACGGCCGAGACAATCTTCGGAGCCCGCGACGCGGGGGTCCACGAGTTCATGCGCAAGCCGTTCACGATCGGCGATCTGGAACGTCGCCTCGAGGCGGTGACCCTCAAGCCGCGCGACTGGATCGAGGGCGTGGGCTATGTCGGCCCCGATCGCCGCCGCTTCAACTCGGCCGAATACAAGGGGCCGCGCAAGCGCAAGGCCGACGCCGCCGGCACGATCGCCGCGCGACTGTCCCAGGCGCTGCGCATCGTCCGCTCGGCCGCCGGGGCGCTGGACAGCGATCCCATGCAGGCCCGCCGCGCCCTGGCCGCCCAGGCGGTCGAGCTGCGCAAGGTCGGCGAGGCCGTCAAGGAGCCCCGTCTGGTCGCGGCCGCCGAGGCGCTGGAAGACTGCATGAAGAGCGAGGCCCCGGGGGCTGAGGCTCGCGTCGCCCTGCTGGCGCGCATCGACTCGCTGATGGGTTTCATGGCTGCGGATGACGACGCAGGCCGGGGGGCGGCCTAGCGACCTCGGCGCTCGGGCCCGGGTCGAGACTTGAGGTCAGATCCCCGCCATTGCCGGGTGTGGCCCCTGCGAGACACGGTCAAGCTTTCGCGGCGCTGTCATAATTCAACAATCTAACTCCCGAAAATATTTCACAGAGCTAAACTAACGGTCCCCCAACTAATCGAGGGGGCTACAATGAAATTCCGGGTTGTTCTGATGGGCGCCGTGTCGGCGCTGGGCTTGGCGTCGATGGCCAACGCCCAGGTCGCTGGCCGCGAAACCGCCGAAGTCAGCGAACTGCTGGTCACCGCCCGTCGCCCGCTCGCGGAAAGCGAAGCCGCCGCCCTTCAGGTGCAGCGCGCCTCGGACTCGCTGGTCAGCGTCCTTTCGGCCGACGCCGTCGGCGATCTGCCTGACCAGAACATCGCCTTCGCCGTGGGCCGCCTGCCGGGCGTCGCCGTCCAGCGCGACCAGGGCCAGGCCCGCTACGTCAATCTGCGCGGCTCACCGGTCTACTGGACGACTCTGTCGTTCGACGGCCTCAGCGTTGTCAGCCCGGAAGGGCGCGCCTCGCGCTTCGACAATATTCCCTCGGCGATCGCCAGCATGATCACGGTTCAGAAGGCTGTCGTGCCGTCGATGCCGGGCGACACCGTGGCCGGCAATATCGACATCCGCACGCGCCGCGCCTTTGACGACAAGGGCCAGAAGCTGACCGGCAAGATCGGGGTCGGCAAGGTCGAGCTGGGCGGCGGTACCGAGCTGGACACCAACCTCGTCTATTCGAACATCTTCATGGACGGCAAGCTGGGCGTCGTCGCCCAGGGCTCGTTCTACAGCCGCGACATGGTCACCAATAACTGGGAAACCGACCCCTACATCGCCAACACGGTCGACCCCGGCAAGCGCTTTGCGCGTGAGCACGAGAACAAGCACTATCGTCTGAACCGCTCGAACATCTCGGGTTCGACCCGCGTCGACTACCAGTTCGACGACAACAACACGATCTTCGCCAGCACGATCAATACCTTCTATCGTGACGATGAGCTGCGCGATAACTTCATCTTCCGTCTCGACCAGGGCACGGACGCTGCTGGCAACGGCTACAATACCGCAGCCTACATCAACGCCAACAACCCGACCTTTGGCACGGTCTACGGCGCCCGGATCAATGGCCGTGTCGACTATCGCGACACCAAGGAATTCATGACGACCAACACGGTGGGCGGCGAGCACACCCTGTCGGGCTGGAACGCGTCCTGGCGCCTGAACTACACCTTCACCGACGACGGTCGCGACACGCCGGTCACCGCCGCTTTCCAGAGCCCGTCGACCTTCAGCCTGCGTCCGACCATCGAGTATGACTTCCGCAACGGCGACGTGAACACCATCAAGCTGTTCAGCACCGGCGGCACGACTTCGGCCCGCACCAAGGGCGCGCAGGTCACCAATCTCGAGGCCTTCCAGTTCCCGGCGACTTCGATCGGCAACCTTGAAGGCGCCGACATCACCAGCGCCTGGACGGGCAAGTTCGACCTCAACCACGAAGGCCAGCTGTTTGGCCTGCCGACCCGCTTCGAGTTCGGCGGCCTCTATACCGACCGCACCAAGAAGTCGCGCGAGACGGGCTATAGCCGCGCCTTCACCTCGACGACTGCGGTGCCGTGGGCGTTTTTCGCCAACGACGACGCCTATCAGGGCACCCAGAACCTGAACTACAGCTTCCGCTACACCAATGCGGGCGCGACGACGGCCTATATGGACAATCTGGTTGCGACCGGCCTGGCCACCCGCACCGACACCCGCGGCAACTTCTGGAAGGTCTCGGAAACGATCACCGCCGCCTACGGCATGGCCACGACCACCTTCGACTGGGGTAACCTGGTCTATGGCGCCCGGGTCGAGATGATCGAGAACACCGGCCAGGCCTATGTCAACTTCCCGGCCGTCGGCGCCACCCCGGCCGCGACCCGTCTGGTCAATACCTCCAGCGACGAGACCCTGGTCTATCCCAGCCTGCACCTGAACTGGAACGTCGCCGACGAGGTCAAGCTGCGGGTCGGTCTGACCACCTCGGCCTCGCGCGCCGACTTTGACGACCTGCGTCCCAACTTCTCGATCAGCGACTCTGCCCAGACGATCTCGGGCGGCAACCCGAATGCCAAGCCCGAGAAGCAGATCGGCCTGGACACCTATGTCGAGTGGTACATGACCCCCGAGGGCTTCTTCTCGGCCGGTCTGTTCTACAAGGACATCTCGGACGTCCTGATCCAGAAGGCCGACATCTTTGGTCTCGACACTCTGGATGTCGCGGGTCTGGATCGCTCCAACTACCTCTTCACCAAAATCGACAACGGCGGCGATGGTCACCTGCAGGGCCTGGAAGTGTTCTTCTCAGGCACCGCCAAAAAGCTGGTCAGCGATCTGAATCTGCCGGAGTGGATGGAAGGCTTCGGCACCCGTCTGTCGGGCACCTGGACCTCGTCGGAAGTGAGCCTTCCGGCCACGGGTGCCCAGCCCGCGCGCAAGATCAGCGTGTTGGGCACTTCGGACGCGGTCTACAATGTTCAGGCCATCTACGAAAAGTACGGCCTGACGGTCCGCTTGGCCTACCAGTACCGCACCCCTTGGGGCGATTCGGTCGGCACCTACCGGGTCGTCAACGGCGCCGTCTATCCGGCCGATAATGGCGACATCTTCTGGGATGCTGACGAAGAGCTCGACCTGTCGGTGCGCTATCAGGTCAACCCGAACTTCGAAGTCTATCTCGACGGCGTCAATCTGACCGACCAGGGCGCCCGTCGCTATGGTGATCAGAAGCGCTATCCGATCGAGTACGAAACCTTTGGTCGCCGCTACGTGGCTGGCGTCCGCTTCAACTTCTAAAGCTGGAGAGCTGAGGACCGCTTCGGCGGCTATCGCGACGGGAGCCGGCTGAGCGATCAGCCGGCTCTTGGCGTTTTAGACTATCCGAAACCGGACTATCTCCGACCGGCTGGGCGTTCCAGCCAGTGCCGCAAGGCGCCATTGACCGCGCCGGGCGCCTCCATCGGGGTCATGTGACCGGCCTGCGGGATCACCAGCAGGTGCGAGCAGCCGATGGCTGCGGCCATCGCGCGATGCCCCGCCGCAGGCGTGATCTGGTCGGTCTGGCCACAGAGGATCAGCAGCGGGCAGCGCAGGGCCCGCAGCGCCGCCTCGCCGTCCTCGCGCGGCAGGCTGTTCTGGCGGATGAACACCGCGCGACCCAGCCGCAGGGTCATGGCGGTGATGCGGCCCGTCAGCTCGGCGTCCGACAGGCGGGAGGGGTCGATATAGCTCTTCAGGATCGCCTGGCTGATACCCAGGAACGCGCCAGGTTTACGCGCGGCCTCGGTCAGGGCCAGGCGCCGCGCCGCGCGCTCGGGTGGGTCGACACGGATCGAGGTGTCCAGCAGGGCCAGGCGCGCGATGCGCTGGGGCGCGATCCGGGCGATCTCCTGGGCCACATAGCCGCCCATCGAAAACCCGGCCAGGGCGAAGGTCGGCTCGGCTTCGTCCAGCACGGACTGCACCAGTTCGCCGATCGTTTCGCCGCGCGTCAGGTCGGGCACGTGCGGTCGGGCGACATCGGCCAGACCGGCGATCTGGTCTCGCCACAGCTCGGCGTCGTTCAGCAGGCCGGGCAGGAGGATGAGCTGGGGGAGGGGAGGCATGGGGGGTCTATCGGCGCTCCTCCCCTCTTGGGGGAGGTGGCCCGGAGGGCCGGAGGGGGGCAGCACGGCCTAAGCCGCACTAGCCCCCTCAGTCACTTCGTGACAGCTCCCCCAGAGAGGGAGCAGCTTTGATCAGGCCTCGACCATGTTCTTGGCGATGGCCGCCTCGCGCATGTTTTTCTGCAGCTTCTCGAAGGCGCGGACCTCGATCTGGCGAACCCGCTCGCGGCTGACACCGTACTGGGCTGCCAGCTGTTCCAGGGTGGTCGGGTCGTCCTTCAGCCGGCGCTCGGTCAGGATGTGACGTTCGCGGTCGGTCAGTTCGACCATGGCTTCCTGGAGGAGGCCCATGCGCAGGGACTTCTCTTCGTTCTCGGCGACGACGGTCTCCTGGCTGACCTGGTTGTCGTCAGCCAGCCAGTCCTGCCACTCGCTCTCGCTGTCCGAACGCAGCGGGGCGTTCAGCGAGGCGTCGGGGCCCGACAGGCGGCGGTTCATCGAGATGACCTCGCTGTCCAGCACGCCCAGCTTGGTGGCGATGGCGCTGACCTGGTCGGGACGCAGATCGCCGTCCTGGAAGGCCTCGATCTGGCTCTTGGCCTTGCGCAGGTTGAAGAACAGCTTCTTTTGCGCGGCGGTCGTGCCCATCTTCACCAGCGACCACGAGCGCAGGATGTATTCCTGGATCGAGGCGCGGATCCACCACATGGCGTAGGTGGCCAGGCGGAAGCCCTTGTCGGGCTCGAATTTCTTCACCGCCTGCATCAGGCCCACATTGCCTTCGGAGATCACTTCGCCGATCGGCAGGCCATAGCCGCGATAACCCATGGCGATCTTGGCCACCAGACGCAGGTGCGAGGTCACCATCTTGTGGGCGGCTTCAGAGTCCTGATGCTCCTTCCAGCGCTGGGCGAGCATGAACTCCTCGTCTTTGGGCAGCATCGGGAACTTGCGGATCTCGGTGAGATAGCGCGACAGGCCGCCGTCAGGCGACATCACCGACAAAGAACGAACGGCCATACGAATTACTATCCCCTTGGGCTGGCGGGTCGCCCACCTTATCCCCTCACAACAGGTCAGATAGGAAGCGGTTGCGGCCAAGTTAAGCCCGGTAACGTATTTGTAATGTCCGAGCGCCGGGCTCGGGTATTGAGCGACATGCGCGCACCCTTGTACCCTGCGATCATCGCGGCGATCCTAAGCCTCGAAAAATGTCTGAGGATGGCAGGGTCGCGATGTTCCGTTTTGTCTTTCGAGTGCTGTTCGCCGCCCTGGGCCTGTGGCTGGCCGATCGCCTGCTGGGCGGTATCTCGTCCGACGGCTGGCCGACCCTGATCCTGGCCGGCCTGCTGCTGGGGCTCGTCAATGCGGTGGTCAAGCCGGTGGTGGTGCTGCTGACCTTCCCGATCACCATCCTCAGCCTTGGCCTGTTCCTGTTTGTGGTCAACGCCGCCATGCTGGGCCTGGTCGCCTGGCTGCTGGACGGGCTGGTGGTCAACGGCCTGGTGGCCGGGGTGCTGGGCTCGATCATCGTCGGCGTGGTCAGCTGGGCGGGCCAGGTGATGATCGGCGACGGCAAGGGCCGCGACGAGGCCTGAGGGGCTGCCCCAGCGGAACGCTGCCCCGCGCGCCCAACTTGATCTAACCTTTCTGGACAGACGCGGCGGCCATGGGACCGGTGCGCGGGAGGAGAGCGGCCATGAGCATCGCCGGCGTAAATCACCTGGCCCTGGTCTGCCGCGACATGGCCGAGACCACGCGGTTCTACACCCAGGTCCTGGGCATGCCGCTGATCAAGACCGTGCAACTGCCGGACGGTGGCCAGCACTTCTTCTTCGACTGTGGCGGCGGCTCCAGCCTGGCCTTCTTCTGGTGGGCAAACGGTCCGCCGGCCGCGCCGGGGATCGCGTCGGTGAAGGCGTTTCCGCTTGAGAGCCGCACCGCCGTCGGCTCGATGAACCACATCGCCTTCAATGTGCCGGAAGACGAGCTTGAGACCTGGCGCCAGCGCCTGGTCGACGCCGGGGTCGAGACCTTTCCGATGGTGGTCAATCACGACGACAGCGAGATGGGCGTGGCCCGCAAGAACCACGACGGCGTGTTTGTGCGCTCGGTCTATTTCACCGACCCCAACGGCATCATGATGGAGCTGGCCGCCTTCACCCGGCCGTTCACGCCCGCCGATGTGCGCCACGAGCCCGGCTCGGTCCGCGTTCCGGCGGAGGTCTGAGATGCCGCGCCTGCGCGAGGTTCCCCGCGCCGAGGTGACCGATCCCAAGGTCCTGGCCCTGTACGACCAGTTGTTTGGCGACCGCGATCCGGTGAGCCAGCCCGGCACCGCCACGGGCACGCGCGGCGACTGGTGGACGGTGTTCGCCAGCAGCCCCGACGTGTTGCTGCACGCCGCGCGCGGCTTTGGCCTGTATCGCGATCCGGCCCGCAAGATCGATCCGGTGCTGCGTGAGCTGGCCCAGACACGGGCCGGCTGGACGCGGGGCAGCCAGTTCGTGTTCTCCCAGCACTGCAAGTCGCTGCGGGGTCTGGGCGTCGGTGAAGACAAGATCGCCGCCGTACCGGCCTGGCAGGTTTCCGACGTGTTCGACGCCCAGGAGCGCGCGGTGCTGGCCTATGCCGACGCCCTGGTGCTGGACGGCGGCCGGGTGGCCGACGGCGTGTTCAAAGCCCTGAAGGCCTTCCTGGACGACGAGCAGATCCTTGAGCTGACCTACATCACCTGCCTCTACGAGATGCACGCCGTGATGAGCCGGGCCCTGCGGCTGGAGTTTGACGATCGTCCCGAGGCGGTGGTCGAGGTCGCCGCGCCGACAGGCTTCGCAGCGCGGGATTTCATGGATACGGGGTCGTCGGACAAGTCACGGTAAACGCCGCTGCAAACACTGTGACGCCGGCATGAAGTTTTCGCGAAAACAGGCCGCCAAGTACCCAAATTAGGGGGGCGTTAGCCCGGCCATGGTCCCTACGGTTCCAGTGGAGGCGTAGTCATGTTCACCTTGCGAGATACCGTTTCTTCTCTGGCCCCGGCGCGGCGCGACGATGTTGGCAAGGTGCTCTATGAGCGATTCCGCGAGGAGCCTGACACGCTGATCATTCCGGTGCTCGATGACGAGGACCGCCCGATCGGCCTTGTCGAGCGCAACGCCTTCTTCCTGCGCATGGCGGCCGAATATGGCCGCGCCCTGTACGCCAACCGACCGATCTCGGCCCTGATGGATGTCGAGCCCCTGGTGGTCGACGCCGACACCCCCCTGGCCGAGTTCACCAGCGACAGCCTGTCCTATCGCGCCTCCGACCTTCTGCGCGGCTTTATCGTCACCGACGGCGGACGCTATCTGGGCGTGGGCACGGTGCTGGCCCTGCTGCAGGCCGCCAACGAGACCAACCGTCGGGGCGTTGCGGCCCTGGCTGCGGCCAAGGCCGACGCTGAACGCGCCCAGACCTTCATGACCGCCGTGGTCGAGGCCATGCCCTCGATGGTCTTCGTCAAGCGGGCCGACGATCACCGCTATGTGCTGCTCAACCGGGCCGGCGAGAAGACCCTGGGCTTTTCACGGGCCGAAATGATCGGTCGCACCGACGCCGAGTTCTTCTCGCCCGAGCAGTCGGCGATCTACGCCCAGCGCGACCGCGAGGTGGTCGAGTCCGGCGAGGTACGGGTGATCGAGGAAGATCTGGTGCCGCGCAAGGATGGCTCGATGGCCATTCTCCGCACCAAGAAGATCGCCATCAACGACGTCGACGGCCGCCCCGAATACCTGCTGGGCGTCTCCGAAGACATCGCCGACCGCAAGCGCGCCGAGGCCCAGATCGCCCGCCTGGCCCACTATGACCCCCTGACCGAACTGCCCAACCGTGTGCTGTTCCAGAAGGACCTGGCCGAGGCCCTGGCCCGCCGCGCGCGCACCGGCGACCAGCTGGCCGTGCACTTCATCGACCTGGACCGCTTCAAGACCGTCAATGACACCCTGGGCCATCCGCTGGGCGACGCCCTGCTGCGTATCGCCGCTGAACGCCTGCGGGGCTGCGTACGCGAAGGCGACACCGTGGCCCGCCTGGGCGGCGATGAGTTCGCCGTGGTCCAGACCGGCCTCTCCGATCTGACCGGGGCGACCAAGCTGGCCGAGCGGGTCGTCGCGGCGATGGCCGCGCCGTTCGACCTGCAGGGCCATCAGGTGATGATCGGCGCCAGTGTCGGGGTCTCGGTCGCGCCGTCCGACGGCGACGACGCCGACGAGCTGCTGAAAAAGGCCGACATGGCCCTCTATCGCGCCAAGGCCGACGGGCGCGGGGCCTTCCACTTCTTTGAACGGGCCATGGACGAGCAGCTTCAGGCGCGCCGGGCCCTGGAACTGGACCTGCGCCGCGCCCTGGTGGCCGGCGAGTTCCAGCTCTATTACCAGCCGCTGTACCACCTGGGCGATGACCGGGTGACGGGCTGCGAAGCGCTGCTGCGCTGGAACCATCCCGATCGCGGCATGGTCTCGCCGGCCGACTTCATTCCCATCGCCGAGGAGATCGGCCTGATCGTCCAGCTGGGCGAATGGGTGCTGCGCGAGGCCTGCGCCGAGGCCGCCACCTGGCCCGACCATGTGCGGCTGGCGGTCAATCTGTCCCCCGCCCAGTTCCGCGACCGCGCCCTGGTGCGCACCGTGGTCTCGGCCCTCGCCACGTCGGGCCTGCCGGCCGAGCGGCTGGAACTGGAGATCACCGAGTCGGTGCTGCTGCAGGACAACGCCGCCAACATGACCATGCTGCACGACCTGAAGGCCTTGGGCGTGCGCATCTCGATGGACGACTTCGGCACGGGCTACAGCTCGCTCAGCTATCTGCGCAGCTTCCCGTTCGACAAGATCAAGATCGACCAGACCTTCGTCCGCGACATCCTGGAAGACAGTGACGCCATGGCCATTATCAAGGCCGTGCTCGACCTGGGCGCCAGCCTGGGCATCGTGACCACGGCCGAGGGCGTCGAAACCGTAGAGCAGCTCAACGCCCTGCGCGATCAGGGCTGCGCCGAGATCCAGGGCTATTTCATCAGCCGGCCCGCGCCGGCCAGCGAGATCGCCCGCATGCTGGGGGTCGAGGCGCGCGATCTGCGCGCGCCGGCAGGCCGCCATGCCGTGCTGACCTTCGCTCACAAGGAGGCTCCGGCCGTGAAGTCGCGCGCCAGGAGCGGCGTGCGAAGGGCGAAAGCCTAGACGCCTTCGGGTCAGGCTTCAGCGGGAGGCGGCGGCGACTTTCGCGGCCGCCCGCCCAGCTTTCCGTTCTCGCGTGAAGACGTTGTCTTGCGCGGACTGCGCGCCTGACCGCCCTTCTGGCCCAACTGCGCGGCGATCCAGGCCTTGGACCCGAACACGCCCTGGAACAGCGCTGGGACGTAGAGATCGGCGTCCAGCTTGGGAAAATAGAGCCCTGTCCCGCCTCCCACGACCTGCACTTGGGCCAGTTGGCTTGGCGTGGCGTTTTCCAAGGCCTGGGTCAGCGCGGGGGGAAGCTGAAATAGGCGCCGTTATCCAGCTCGATCTCGACCAGGGCCCTGGACCTGACGTAGCGCGCCGCGACGGCGTGAACGCGATCCCGGTCCAGGCGAACGCCGCGAACCGTCGCCGTTCGGACCTCCTCGTCAGTAACAGCCATGGACCCGTCTCCATTCCGCGCAGAGCGTCCCACGAAGATCCTCCCCTTCTGGGGGAGGTGGCCCGGAGGGTCGGAGGGGGGCAGCTCGGCTTTAGCCGTATTAGCCCCCTCAGTCGCTCCGCGACAGCTCCCCCAGAAGGGGAGCATCTAAGATTAAGTGATCCGCTTCAAGGCCGCGCCCAGGTCTTCGACCATCTCCGGCGTCGTGGCCCAGGAGCACATGAAGCGGGCCGTGCCGTCCAGGAAGCGATAGACGAACCAGCCCTCGCCGCGCAGGCGCTCCAGAGCCGGCTCGTCCATGTCGACAAAGATGCCATTGGCCTCGACCGGATGGCGGATAGGGAAGGGCATCAGCGCCGCCAGCTTGCGGGCCATGGCGTTGGCGTGGGCCGCGCGCGACGCCCAGGGCCCACCGTCCTCGGCTTCGCCTAGCAGGCCCAGCCATGGGGCGGCCAGGAACCGGCCTTTGCTGACCAGCTGGCCGGCATGCTTGAGCCGGGCGTCCAGCCGCCGGGCGTGATCGGGATTGAGGAACACAACCGCCTCGGTCGGGGTCGAGCCGGCTTTCGTGCCGCCCATCACCAGAATGTCGACGCCCATCTTCGCCACCGACTTCAGGTCAAAGCCCGCCGCCACGGCATTGGCCAGCCGCGCGCCGTCGAGGTGGACGCCATAGCCCCTGGCCTTCACCGGCGCGATCAGGCTGGCCAGGTGGGCCTCGTCATAGACTGTGCCGTACTCGGTGGCGGTGGTCAGGGACAGGGCGGCTGCCGGCTGGTTGTAGGACACTTCAGGCCGGGCCAGGGCCGTCTCCAGCGCTGCAAGCTCGATCCGCCCCGAGGCCCCGGCCAGGCCGATCAGACCGACGCCCTGGCCGAAGAAGCCGGGCGCACCGGTTTCGTCGGTGCAGATATGGGCATGCTCGTGGGCCAGCACCGCCTCGTGCGGCTGGGCCAGCACCGTCAGGGCAAAGGCGTTGGCCGCCGTGCCCGAGGCGGTGAAGCGCACCGTCGCGTCGGCGTCCAGCAGGGCGCGGATGCGGTCGGCGGCGGCGGCGCTGACATGGTCGGTGCCATAGCCCGAGGCCGTGCCGGCATTGGTGGCGACCAGCGCCTCGATCACCTCGGGCATGGCACCGGCGACATTGTCGGACGCGAAGTCGTAGCGGGCTGCGGTCATCAGAACGGCGGACTCTCTGGAAAGCCGGGCGTGGCGGGGTCGATGACATGCCACGGCGGCGCCGAGCCGGTCCAGATACGCACGCCCGGCTTGAGATCGGCGGCGTCGTCCAGCCCCCCCAGTTTCACGGCCAGGAACGGCGCGCCGATGTCCGACAGCAGGGGCGTGCCGCAGTCGGGGCAGAAGACGCGTCCGACAGTGGCGCCGCTGCCGCCCGGCCGGTCATAGCGTTTGGGCGCCCCTTCCACGAACCGCACGCTGTCGCGCGGGGCCATGGCGATGAAGTTGGGACCGCCGCCCGAGGCGTACTGGCAGTCCCGGCAGTGGCAGACGGCGACGCCCATGAACTCGGCGTCGATCTCGTAGCGTATGGCGCCGCACAGACAGCCGCCGGTCTTGAGAGTCATCAGAGGTCTCCGGTTTCAGGGTCAGGCCTGGCGGGCCCAGGCGCGCACGTCTGCGACGAACAGATCAGGCTCTTCCATCGCCGCGAAGTGACCGCCCCGCGGCATCTCGGTCCAGCGCTGGATGTTGTAGGCCCGGTCGCACCAGGAGCGCGGCGGGGCCTGATACAGCACCTCGCCGGGGAAGTTGGCGAAGGCGGTGGGCGTTTCGCATCGGGTCCCGGCCGGCAGGGTGACGCCGCCTTCCTCCATGACGCCGCGATAGTACCAGGCGGCCGTCGTGAAACTGCCGGTCATCACATAGAGCATGATGTTGGTCAGCAGCTTGTCGGGGCTGAACACCGTCTCGAAGGGCCTGGCGGAAAGGTCGGCCCAGTCGTGAAAGCGCTCCAGGATCCAGGCGGCCTGGCCGACCGGATTACTGGCCCCCATCCAGGCCAGGGACTGGGGCTTGGACACCTGCAGGCGCAGATAGGCGCCCATCATATCCATGGCGAAGGCGGTGCGCTGGATCCAGGCGATCTCGGCCTCGCCCTGCGGCGCGCCATGCGGGCGAAAGCCGATCATGTTCAGGTGGATGGCCTTGACGTGCGCCGCATGGTCCAGCCCCAGCCATGAGGTCACCAGCCCGCCCCAGTCGCCGCCCTGGGCCAGGTAGCGCTCATAGCCCAGTTCCTGGGTCATCAGGGTGTTGAACAATCGCGCCGTGGCCCGCTGGCCGATCGGGGCCTTGGGCTTTCCCGAAAAGCCGAAGCCGGGCAGCGACGGGATCACCAGATCAAAGGCGTCGGCCGGATCGCCGCCGAACCGCGAGGGGAAGGCCAGGGGCTCGATGGCGTCCCAGAACTCGAAGTGGCTGCCCGGCCAGCCGTGGGTCAGCAGCAGGGGCCGCTTGCCACCCGCCTCGCCGACCACATGCACAAAGTGGATGTCGAGGTCCTCGACCCTGGCGGTGAACTGTGGATAGCGGTTGAGGGTCTCTTGGGCCTTGGCCACATCGAACCCGTCGGCCCAATAGGCGGTCAGCCGCTTGAGGGTTTCGGCGTCGCAGCCATGGTTCCAGCCGCCGCCCGCGAAGGTCCCCTCGGGCGCGGGGGGGAACTCATAGGCCCGGATCTGGTCGCGGACCTTGTCGACGGCCTGCGGGCTCCACTCGACCTTGAACGGCGTGGCCATGGCGTTTGCTCCCTGTTTTGCGGAGAAGGTCAGGCGGGTGACGCGGGGGAGGTCAACTTAAACCTCCGCTCTCTCCGGCGAAAGCCGGGGCCCAGATCGAACCCTGACAGGTGGGCGTCTTCACACCGTCAGAAGGCGCATCATCCCCAGACGCTCTGGCTGAATCTGGGCCCCGGCCTTCGCCGGGGAGAGCGGAAGTGTTGCTAGGCCTTCACCACCCCAAACAGCCCGCTGATCTTCGGCCACAGCATGTTCACCGCCAGCCCGGTCAGCACCAGGGCCGCTGCCGCCAGCTTCCAGCCCGGCAGGCCCTCGTGCAGCAGCAGGGCCGAGGCGCCCATGCCGAACACCGGCACCAGAAGGGCCATCGGCGTGATGGTGGCGGCCGGGTAGCGGGCCAGCAGCCAGCCCCAGGCGGCATAGCCGAACATGGTGTTGCCCACCGCCTGCCACAGCACCGCCGCCCAGGTCAGGGCGTCGGCATTGCGCACGCCGGCGACCATGGCGCTCCAGCCCTCCAGCCACAGCGACATGGCAAACAGCGGCGGGATCGAGAACAGGCTGGCCCAGACCACATAGCCCAGCATGTTCACGCTGCCGGCCTGGCGGGCGACGATATTGCCGCCTGACCAGCTGGCGGCGGCCAGCAGCACCAGCCCCACGCCCAGCGGGGTGGCCGATCCGCCGCCGTGGGCGGCGATCAGTACGATGCCCGAGGCGGCCAGCAACAGGGCGACGATCTGGAAGGGCTGGACCTTCTCGCCGTTGATCTTCATGGCCAGGCCGATGGTGAAGAACACCTGGGTCTGCACCACCAGCGAGGCGAGGCCCGGCGAGATATGGCCGTTCATGGCCAGGAACAGCAGGCCAAACTGGCCCGCCCCGATCAGCACGCCATAGGCGGCCAGGTTGCGCCACGGCACGTCGGGTCGCTTGACGAAGAACGCCATGGGCAACAGCACCAGCGTAAAGCGCAGGGTGGCGAACAGCAGGGGCGGCAGGTGATCCAGCCCGACCCGGATGACCACGAAATTGGTCCCCCACACCGCCACCACGGCCAGGGCCAGCAGGATGTGGCGCAAGGGCAGGGGCGTGGAGGTCATGGAGCGTTCCGATCGCTGGACGGATCGGTCGCCTTTGAGCCTTGATCTCAGGCTGAGCAATGAAAACATTGTTCCTGTGACATTGAAACGGCCGTTTGACTTGCCTTGTGGCGCACGACTAGGCTCGCCGACCTTATCGGGAGAGCGCCATGGCCTGGGATTTCTGCGTCGCCAAAAGCAACCTGCGCGACGGCGCGTTTCGCGACGCCGCGCCCCCGGCCCTGGCCGATGGCGAGGTCCGTCTGGCCGTCGACAGCTTTGCCCTGACCGCCAACAACATCACCTATGCCGTGTTCGGCGAGGCGATGCGCTACTGGGATTTCTTCCCGGCGGCCGAGGGCTTTGGCCGGGTGCCGGTCTGGGGTTTCGCCACGGTCGAGGCGACCAGCCACCCCGACATCGCAGTCGGCCAGCGCTTCTACGGCTACTATCCGATGTCGAGCCATCTGACGGTGCAGCCCCGGAAGACCCGCGGCGGGTTCACCGACGCCGCGCCGCACCGCCAGCATCTGGCGGCGGTCTATAATCAGTACACGGCGGTTGACGCCGAGGACGGAACCGAGGCGTTGCGGGCCCTGCTGCAGCCGCTGTTCATCACCGGCTTCCTGATCGACGACTTTCTCGATGAGCACGCCATGTTCGCCGCCGGGTCGATCATCCTGTCCAGCGCCTCGTCCAAGACCGCCATCGGCCTGGCCTTCCTGCTCAAGCAGCGGGGCGGGGCCAAGGTGGTGGGCCTGACCTCGGCGCGCAATGTCGCCTTTGTCGAGGCCCTGGGCTTCTACGACCAGGTCGTGACCTATGACGACTTTGCGGCGGCGCCGATCGCTACGCCGGCGGTGTTTGTCGACTTCGCGGGCGACGCCGGCGTGCTGGGCGCGGTTCACCGCCGGTTCGGCGAGGACCTGGCCTATTCCTGCCTGGTCGGCGGGACGCACTGGGAAGCGCAGCGCGGGGCGGGCGATCTGCCCGGTCCCAAACCGATCCTGTTCTTCGCCCCCGACCGCGTGAAGAAGCGCCAGGAAGACTGGGGCCCCGGCGGTTTCGAGAGCCGCTATGGCACCGCCTGGAGCGCCTTCGTCGCCGACGCCGCGCGCTGGCTGAAGGTCGAGATCGGTCAGGGCCAGGAGGCCATCGCCGCAACCTATCTGGCGGTGCTCGAGGGACGAGCCGGGCCGGAGACCGGGTGCGTGGTGCGGCCCTAGCCTCCCACATCAAACCGCTCTCCCCGGCGAAGGCCGGGGCCCAGATTCAGCCTGAGCGTTCTGGCATGATGCGCCTTCTGCACGCGCCCAATCCATGACCTCAGCGGGTTCGATCTGGGCCCCGGCCTTCGCCGGGGAGAGCGGAGATGTTTAGCGCTCCGCCATCCGATCAATCACCCCCAACACCCGCGCCCATGCCGCTGAAGTCGGATCAATCAGCTCAAAGTGCCCCGCGTCGGCAATGGTGATCTCCTCCACCCTGTCCCCGGCCGCCTTCGCCTTGGCGGCGAAGTCGACGCCGAAGGCCGGCGGCACGATCGGGTCCAGCGCGCCGGAGATCACCGCCAGCGGCGTCCGGATCGGCAGCAAGGCCGGGGGCGAGGTGTCGGCATAGCGGTCTGGCAAGGCGGCGCCGGCGGTCAGCTGGTCGATGGTGTCGGGCCCGCCACAGGCGTCGGGACCGGTGGCGCGATAGGCGGCCAGATCGTTGATGCCGGCCAGACTGACCGCGCCGCGGATCTTCAGCGGCTTGCCCACCCGCAGGTGGCTGGCCTTGGGCAGGCGATCGCGGCCCGCCGCCCAGGTGGTCAGGTGTCCGCCGGCCGAGTGACCGGCCACCACTACGCGCTTCAGGTCCAGATGATGCTGCGGCGCCAGTTCGCGCAGCCTGTCCAGGCCGGTGGCGACATCGACGAAGGTGCCGGGATAGCCGCCGCCCGGTTCGCCCAGCCGGCGATAGGCCAGGTTCCACACCGCATAGCCGCGCCCCTGCAGGTCCCTGGCCATATAGGCCATCAGTTCGACGCTGGGATATTTGGCCTGCCAGCAGCCGCCGTGGATCAGCACCACCACCGGATGCTTGCCCGGCCCCTGCGGCAGCCACAGATCGCCGAACTGCTCGGGCTCGGGGCCATAGGCAATGTGCGCGGTGGGCGCGGCGCGCGGCATGTCCAGCAGCTGCCGAAAGGTCTTGGGCGCAGCGGCTGCGGGACCGGCCGCGATCAGGACGAGGGCGGCGGCGAGGCTGGCGAGGCGCATGGAGGGTCTTTCGTCGACGTGAGGGGTCAGTTGGCTTGTGGCGGCGGGGGGCGTCAACAGGGCGCGTCAACGGGTCAGGTGGCGCGTGGCGGGGCCGTGATGCTGGTCGTTGCGGCCTGGGCGGTGGGGCGGAAGAGCAAGAAGTTGTGACCTATAAACTCCGCTCTCCCCGGCGAAAGCCGGGGAGAGCGGAGTTTAGGGATCCAAACAAAAACGCCCGCCCCGGTTTC
>JANOSS010000012.1:0-9833 GCA_031415995.1 Caulobacter sp.
GCTCGATCCACAAGATCGGTGCCCTGGTGCAATCGGCCCCGGCCTGCAACGGCTGGACCTACTGGCACTTCAAGACCGACGCGGGCCTGGCACCCATCGACGTGCTGCGGGCCCAGGTCCGGGCGGGGATGAACTAGAGCAGCCGCTCGCCCGCCAAAGCCGCCTTCAGGAAGACGCTGGGCAAGGCGCCCAGCCCTTCGCGAGGCGTCCAGACGAAATCGCCTTCTCCCTCAGCGGCAAAGACCCGCAGCGTTAGGGAGAAGTGCGTGAAGACGTGCTCGACTGCGCCGCGGTCCCGCCAGGCGGCGGCCAGGGGAGCGACGGCGAGCGCCTCATCATCCGACCACGGCGTATTCCGCCAGTCGCTGGTCGGCAGGCCCAGCATGCCGCCGAGCAGACCCTTCGGCGGCCGCCTAACCAGGGCCACCTCATCGCCGCGCGTCAGCAGCCAGGCCACGCCATGCCGCCGAGGCCGGTCGGCCTTCTTCGTCTTGCGCGGATAGGCGGCCGGCGCGCCGGTCTTTAGCCCCTCGCACCCTTCCGAGATCGGGCAGAGGTCGCATAGCGGCGACTTGGGCCGGCAGACCGTGGCCCCCAGATCCATCAGCGCCTGGGCCCAGTCGCCGGGCCGGTCGGCCGTGACCAGCGACCCGGCCAGAGCCTTCAGTTCCGGCTTGGCGTCAGGCACGGGGGTCTCGACGGCGAATAGCCGCGCCATCACCCGCTCGACATTGCCGTCGACCACATTGGCCTGCCGGTCAAAGGCGATGGCGGCCACGGCGGCGGCCGTATAGGCGCCCACGCCCGGCAGGGCCCGCAGGCCTTCTTCCGTATCGGGAAAGATCCCGCCATGGTCGGCCGCGACGGCTCTGGCGCAGGCCAGCAGGTTGCGAGCCCGGGCATAGTAGCCGAGGCCGGCCCAGGCCCCCATCAACGCGCCGTCCTCGACGGCGGCGAGATCCAGCACCGTCGGCCAGCGCTCCGTGAAGCTCAGGAAATAGGGCGTGGCGTGCGGCACGGTGGTCTGTTGCAGCATCACTTCGGACAGCCACACCCGATAGGGATCGCTGCGCACCCCGCCGCGCCGGTCAGCGGGGCCGACACGCCAAGCCAGGTCTCGGGCCTGACGGTCATACCAGCCCAGCAAGGCCGAGCGGAGCGTGTCGCGGTCTTTCATGCCTTCCGCCTACCGCAAACCTCGCCTGAGGCGAAGGCCGCGTGCTAGCTTGCCGCCATGGCCCGCCGCCCCCTGCCCACCGCCGAAGAAGCCCTCGCGATCCTGCGCCAGCGCCGCACACGGCCGCAGATTCGCCCGCCGCCGCCGGCCGGCAAGAACCTCGCGCCGCTGCTCAAGGCGCTGGAAGAAAAATACGGCCAGGGCCCGGCCGCCCTGAAGACCCGCTGGAAGGAAATCGTCGGCGAGACCCTGGCGCGGCGCACCGAACCGGTCCGCATTATCAAGGGCCGCAACGGCGCGGGCGGAGCGCTGGAACTGCGGGTCGATGGTCCCGTCGCGTCGTTGATCCAGCATCAGGCCCCGCAGATCACCGCCCGCCTCGACATGCTGCTGGGTCGGGGAACCGTCACCCGGCTGCGCATCGTTCAGGGCCCGCTGAGCACTCCGGCGGCGGCGCCCGTCCAGCGTTCGCGCCGCAAGCCGCCGCTGGACGCCGCCCTGGAACGCCAGCTGACCGACAGCCTGGCCGACCAGCCGGACGGCGGCCTTAAGGATGCGCTGATGAAACTGGGGCGCGGCGTGCTGCGCAATGACCCTGGCTAAAGCCGACACATTGACAACTCCGCCGCGATTGCGCTCATGCCAAGGCCTTATCCGCGCCCTTTTCGCACGCCTAAAGAATCGCGCTTAACTCCACTGCTCTCGCCTCAAGGAAGATCGATCATGCGCCCGATGACCCGCCGGCTTCTGACCGCCGTCGCACTCACCGCCTCGCTGGGCGCAGGCCTGTCCGCCTGCTCGCCGAAGGACGCCGCCTCGGCTGACGACATGACCCTCGGCAACCCCCAGTCCAAGATCACCGTGATCGAGTATGCCTCCACCTCGTGCAGCCACTGCGCACGCTGGAACGAGGAAGTTTTTCCCGCCTTCAAGGCCAAGTACATCGACACCGGCAAGGTCAATTTCGTCTATCGCGAAATGCTCACTCCGCCCGCCCAGGTCGCCGCCGCCTCGTTCCTGATGGCTCGCTGTTCGGGCAAGGACAAGTATTTCGAGGTCGTCGACTCGGTCTATCGCGCCCAGGAAGAGATGTTTACCACCGGCCAGTTCCGCGAGGTGCTGCTGCGCATCGGCCAGTCGGCCGGCCTGGACGAAGCCAAGTTCAACGCCTGCGTCACCGACGAGAAGGCGCTGAAGGCCCTGAACGATCGCGTCGAGAAGAACGCCAAGGCCTTCAACGTCCAGGGCACCCCGACCTTCATCGTCAATGGCAAGGTGGTCGGCGACGCCGCCGGCGGCGAGCGCAGCCTGGCCGAGCTGGACGCGGCCATCGCCGCCGCTTCCAAGTAAGGACGCCGCCTTGCCTCTCGACCGTCGCGCGCTGATCGCCTCCAGCCTGGTCCTCGCGGCCGGGCCGGCGATGGCGCGCGCCGCGCCGCTGCCCGCCGCGCCGGGCGACATGGTGATGGGATCGCCGAAGGCGCCGGTCCAGCTGGTGGTCTTCGCCTCGCCCAGCTGTTCCCACTGCGGCCACTGGTGGAACGACGACCTGCCCGCCATCCGCAAGGCCTATATCGACACCGGCAAGGTGCGGCTGGTGTTCCGCGAGTTCCTGACCGGGCCCGTCGAGTTCGCCGCCGCCGCCTTCCTGCTGGCCCGTCGCGTGGGCGCGCCCCGCTATTTCGCCGTGCTGGACGCGGTGTTCGCCAAACAGACCGCCATCCTTCAGAGTGGAGATCTTTGGGAGGGCCTGCTGGCCATCGGCAAGGACTTCGGCCTGACCGAAGCCCAGTTCACCGCCGCGCTGCAGGATCAGCAGGCCCTGACCGCGCTCAATGAGCGTGTCGAGATCGCCGGCGTGCGGGACAAGGTCAACCAGACCCCCACCTTCATCCTCGATGGCCGCAAGGTCCCCGGCGAACTGACCGCCCACAGCCTCAAGGCTTCCCTGGCCTCGTCGGCCAAGGGCTGAGGCGGAGGGAGCCGCCTCCGTGCAGTTCCAGCGCCTGCGCCTTACGGGCTTCAAGTCCTTCGTCGAGCCGACCGAGTTCCGGATCGAGCCCGGCCTGACCGGCATTGTCGGGCCCAATGGCTGCGGCAAGTCCAACCTGCTGGAAGCCCTGCGCTGGGTGATGGGCGCGAACTCGGCCAAGGCCATGCGGGCCGGCGGCATGGATGACGTGATCTTCGCCGGCAGCGGCGCGCGTCCGGCCCGCAACCACGCCGACGTCACCCTGACCATCGACAATGCCGACCGCACGGCCCCGGCCCAGTTCAATGACGACCCGGTGCTGGAGGTGGTGCGCCGCATCGACCGGGGCGAGGGCTCGACCTATCGCATCAACGGCCGCGAGGTGCGGGCCCGCGACGTGCAGCTGCTATTCGCCGACGCCTCGACCGGGGCCAATTCGCCGGCCCTGGTGCGCCAGGGCCAGATCAGCGAGTTGATCGGGGCCAAGCCGCAGAACCGCCGCCGCATCCTGGAAGAGGCGGCCGGCGTGTCGGGCCTGCACACTCGCCGCCACGAGGCCGAGCTGCGCCTGCGGGCCGCCGAGACCAATCTCTCGCGCCTCGAGGATGTGGCCCACGAACTTGAGACGGCGCTGAACCGCCTGCGCCGCGAAGCCCGCCAGGCCGAAAAGTACAAGCGCCTGTCGTCCGAGATCCGGGCCGTACAGGGCGCGGTGCTGTTCGCGCGCTGGGCCGAGGCCCGCGACACCCTGCATCGCGTCCAGACCGAGGCGACCGAAGCTGCTCGCGCCGTCGAAGACACCGCCCGCGCCGCCGCAGCCACCCAGGTCGGGATCACCCGTGCCGAGGCCGCCATGCCGCCCCTGCGCGAGGAGGCGACCATCGCCCAGGCCGTGCTGGGCCAGCTGGCCATCCAGAAAGACCGTGCCGAACGCGAGGCGCAGGCCGCCGCCGCCGAGTTCCAGCGGCTGTCGGCCGATCTGACCCGTATCGACGACGACCGGGCGCGCGAGACGCAGGTTCAGCAGGACGCCGCCTCGTCCCTGGCCCGCCTCGACGCCGAACTGTCAGAGGTCCGCGCCCTGGTCTCCGCCGCGCCGGAACGCGGCCCCGAGCTGGCCGCCGCCGCCAAGGCCGCCGAGGAGGCCCGCGCCGACGCGGAGGCCGTGGTCGAGCAGTTGGCCGCCCGCGCCGCCGTCGAAGACGCCCGCGCCCGCGCCGCCGCCGCGCGGCTGGCCGACGCCGAGGGCCGGCTGGCCCGCACGGTCCGAGCCTTAGATCAGGCCAAGGCCGAACGCGCGGCCCTGGGCCCTGAGACCGATCCAGCCGCCGCCGACGCTCGCCAGCGTTTCGCCAATGCCCAGGCCGCGCTCACCGCAGCCCGGGCCGCACTGGAAGCCGCCGAGGCCGAGCGCGCCAAGGCCGCCGAGCGAGAGACCATGGCCCGCCAGCTGGCGCGCAGCCAGGAAGACCAATTGGGTCGCCTGCGTACCGAAGCGCGAGGCCTGGCCAACTTGACCGCGCCGCGCAGCAAGAGCGGCCACGCGCCGGCGCTGGACTCGGTTTCGCCCGACAAGGGCTATGGCTCGGCTCTCGCCGCCGCCTTGGGCGACGACCTCGAAGCGGCCTTGGACGCCCGGGCTCCGTCCTATTGGGGCGGCGCCGAAACGCTGGCGCCGTCCTGGCCCGAAGGCGCCCAGCCTCTCGCTGCGTTGGTCAAGGCTCCGCCCGAATTGGCGGCGCGCCTGGCCTTCACCGCCGTCGTCGAACGCGCCGACGGCGACCGGCTGCAGAAAGCCCTTCAGCCCGGCCAGCGCCTGGTCTCAAAGGAAGGCGACCTTTGGCGTTGGGATGGCTTCGTGGCCCGCGCCGATGCGCCCAAGCCCGCCGCCGTAAGGCTGGAGCAGCGCACGCGGCTGGCCGAGGTCGAGGCCGAGGTCGATCTCACCGCACCCCGCGCCGAAGCCACCGCCGCCGCCCTGAAGCTGGCCTCGGATCGCCTGCGCGCCGCCGAGGACCTGCTGCGTGACAAGCGACGCGGTCCGCCCGAGGCCGAGCGCCTGCTGGCCGGCGCCCGCGACACCGTCGCCCAGTTCGAGCGTCAGGCAGTGCTTCGCGCGGCAAGGGCTCAATCGCTGGACGAGACCATCGCACGCTTCGAGGCCGAACACGTCGAGGCCGAGACCGCCCTCACCGCCGTGCGGGCCGAACACGCCGGCGCGACGGGCGCCGCCGACCTGGCGCCGCGACTCGCGGAGGCGCGACAGGTTGCCGCCGCAACGCGCGAAGCCGCCTCGACCGCGCGCGCCGCTCTGGATGTCGAGACCCGCGAGAGGGCCGGTCGTCAGCGTCGGCTGGAAGGCCTGGAACGCGATCACGCCGATTGGACGCGCCGGGCTGAAGCGGCCGGCAAGCGTACTGCCGCGCTGGACGCCGACTACCTCAAGGCCGCCGACGCCCTGGAAGCCGCCCGCGAGGCGCCGGCTGTCCTGAAGGAAAAGTTGCTGGTCCTGCTGGACGAGTTCGGCGCTGCAGAGGCCCGCCGCGCCAGGGCCAGCGACGCTCTGGAAGAGGCCGAGACCGCACGGCTGACCGCCGACCGCAGCGCCCGCGCCGCCGACCAGGCCGCCGGCGAGGCCCGCGAGCGGCGCGCTGCCCTGGTCGCCCACCTCGACGGCGCCCGAGGCCGCTTCGCCGAGATCGCCGGCAATATCCGCGAATCGGTGCGCATGGAGCCCGAGGAACTGGGCCGCCACGTCGCCGGCGAGGCCGTGGCCGTGCCCAAGGACGCCGCAGGTGTGGAAGCCCACCTCTTCGCGCTCGAAAGAGAGCGCGACGCCATCGGCCCGGTGAACCTGCGGGCCGAGGAAGAGGCCCAGGAATATGCCGCGCGCCTGGAAACCATGCGCACCGAACGGGCCGACCTGTCGGGCGCTGTCGGCAAGCTGCGGGCCGGTATCGAAGAGCTGAACGCCGAGGGTCGCGAGCGCCTGCTGGCCGCCTTCGACGTGATCAACGGCCACTTCCAGACCCTCTTCCAGGCCCTGTTCGGCGGCGGTCAGGCCGAGCTGCGGCTGATCGAAAGCGATGATCCGCTGGAGGCGGGCCTCGAGATCTACGCCTGCCCGCCAGGCAAGCGCATGGCCAGCATGAGCCTGATGAGCGGCGGCGAGCAGGCCCTGACCGCCAGCGCCCTGATCTTCGGCGTGTTCCTGGCCAACCCCGCCCCGATCTGCGTGCTGGACGAGGTGGACGCGCCGCTGGATGACGCCAATGTCGACCGCTACTGCAACATGCTCGACGAGATGCGCCGCCGCACCCAGACCCGCTTCATCGCCATCACCCACAATCCGGTGACCATGAGCCGGATGGACCGCCTGTTCGGTGTGACCATGGGCGAGCGGGGCGTCAGCCAACTGGTCAGCGTGGACCTGTCGACGGCCGAGCAGCTGGTTGCGGCCCAGTAGCCAGCGTCAGCCGCCGATAAGGCGCCAAACGACCTGGCGCAGCGGGTTTTGCGGATCGGCCAGCAGCTTCACCGCCATGCCGCATGACATCGTCACCAGCAGCGGCCGGATCAGCCCGGCGCCGAACCGCATGGCCAGCCGCGAGCCGACCTGAGCGCCGAGGAAGGCCCCGGCGGCCATGGCCAGGCCGATCGGCCAGATCACCGCGCCCTTGAGAATGAAAAGCGTCAGGCTGCCAAGATTGCTGGCGGCGTTGGCCAGCTTGGTGTGGGCCGTGGCCTTCAGCGCGCCGTAGCCCAGCAGGGTCACAATGGCGACCATGTAGAAGGCCCCTGCGCCGGGTCCGAAGATGCCGTCATAGAAGCCGATCAGCGGCGCAATGAAGCCGGCGAACACCGGCAGGGTCAGCTTGGCGTGGCCGTCCTCGGCCTTCAGGGCCCTGCAGAGCGCGAAGTACAGCGCGATGACGATCAGCAGAATCGGCACCAGGGCCTTGAGAAAGGTCGGCGACAGCAGGCTGGCGCACAGAGCGCCGCAAAGGCCCGCCAGGCCGGCGGCCAGGGCGACCGGCCTGGCGGTCTTCCAGTCGATCAGGCCGCGACGCGCGAAGGCGGTCGTCGAAGACACCGAGCCAAAAGCGCCCTGCAGCTTGTTGGTGGCCAGCGCCGCGACGGGGTCCAGGCCCGCCAACAGCAGGGCCGGCAGGGTCAGCAATCCCCCGCCGCCCGCTATGGCGTCGAAAGCCCCGGCCAGCGCGGCCACGGCGAACATCGTCGTCAGCAGTTCAGGTTGGACAAGGTCCATGGGCCGGGCCTCCTGCATGGCAGGCTTGAGGGCCTGGACCATGCGGTCGAGTCGCGGCTCGGGAGGGTAGGGAAAGAGCGATTAGCCCCTTCCCGTCTGATCAACCGATCAGACTACCCCACTCGTGAGCGCGGGCGCTCTTGGTGTTGCGCCCCAGGGAGCGAAGCTGCTCGCGCTGGGCGGCCTTCTCTTCCTTGCGCATCTTCTGCTCCGCGGCGGCGTCGGTCTTGCGTTCCTTGCGCTCGGCGCGCTTGGCCGCGAGGATCGCTTCCTGCTTGGCCAACTGCTCAAGGCGGACGACTTCGCGGGCTGCGGCGCGCGCCGCGCGCACGGCTTCCAGTTCGGCAGCACGAAACTCTTCGCGCTTGTCGAAATCAGGATCCGTGACGGTGGGCTTGGGCTTCATTTTCGCCAGCATGGCCTTCTTGGCCTCGGCAGCGGCGGAGATACGATCGGAGAAACCGGTGTTCTTCAGATGCGACATGAATCTTCTGGCTAAGGGAAAGACGCGGCTCTCAAACCTCAAAATGACGCAAAAAGCAATGCGTCATCACACGCGCGCACAGAGCCGACGGCTGGATGCGGCCCATATGTCGCGGATCGCCGACGATACAGGACGTTCGAGCCTTTCTTTCCGCACAGGCGGGCCTCACAGGCGGCTTCGCCACGCGGCTTTCTTGCCGTGCGTCCCGGACACGAAGGCGGCGCCGCACGGATTTGCCCGCCGATGGGCGCCGTAGCGTAAAACGCCTTATTATACAGTCGCTTGCATCACCCCAAGCCAACCATGACGCACCGCAGCGAGGTCTATAGGTTCCGCCGCGATCAAGCTGGCCGGAAATACGTCTCTTACAGGCGTATCGGCGGGCATTTTCGGACCTGACCGCTCCCATGCCCAAGGCCGACGAACCGAACGACAAGGCCCTGCAAAGCCTCGACGCTCGGCTCGCCGCATTCGAGGCCAAGAAGGCGGCAGAACAGCCGGTGCGCGCGGAGCATGAGAAATCGTCCCAGGACGGCTATCGGCTTCTGGCGGATTTGATCGGCGGCGTCTTGGTGGGGCTCGGCTTTGGCTGGATGCTCGATCAGTTCGCCCACACGGCGCCCTGGGGCATGGTCGGCGGTCTGCTGATCGGCATGGGGGCGTCAATATTCTCCGTCGTCCGCAAGGCGACGAAACTGAGCGCGCAGGCGTCAGCAAAAGCTCCTGAGGAGCAGGCTGGCGGAGACACGGGAGGCGGGTCTACCGCCCCCAAGCAGAAGAGAGACTAGGGCCAATGGCCGATCCGATGCACCAGTTCCAGATCGCAAAGATCGTGGAACTGCCGACCGTGACCTTGTTCGGCCAAGCGATCGACCTGTCGATCACCAATTCCGTGGCCGCCATGATGCTGGCCGCGTTCCTGGTCATCGTGTTCTACACTCTGGCCTCGCTCAAGGCCGCCGTGATCCCCGGCCGCCTGCAGTCCATGGGCGAGATGCTCTACGGACTGGTCAACGGCCTGACCGAGTCGATCATCGGCCACGATGGCAAGAAATACCTGCCGTTCGTCTTCACCCTGTTCATCTTCGTGCTGTTCGCCAACATCCAGGGGATGTTCCTGGTGTTCACCGCCACGTCGCAGATAGCCGTCACCCTGACCCTGGGCCTGATGGTCATCCTGACCGTGGTCGCTGTCGGCTTCGCCAAGAACGGCCTGAAGTTCTTCAAGCTGTTCGCCCCGTCGGGCGTGCCGTGGCCGCTGTATTTCCTGCTGGTGCCGATCGAGATCCTGTCGTTCCTGATCCGCCCTGTCACCCTGGCCCTGCGTCTGTTCGGCAACATGCTGGGCGGTCACGTGGTGCTGAAGATCTTTGCCGGCTTCGTCGTCGCCCTGGGCGGCATGGGCGTGCTCGGCTGGGCCGGCGCGGCGCTGGCCCTGTCCTCCGTCGTTGCTCTGACGGCTCTAGAGTTCATGGTGGCCTTCCTTCAGGCCTTCGTGTTCGCGGTGCTCACCTGCGTCTATCTGAACGACGTCGTGCACCTCGACAGCCACTGATCACCTTTTTTCCTTTCCAACCTTTCGATCTTTAGGAGTCTCACAATGGAAGCTGAAGCCGCGAAGTACATCGGCGCTGGTCTGGCGATGCTGGGCATGATCGGTGCAGGCATCGGCCTGGGCGTGATGTTCGGTAACTATTTCCAAGGCGCTCTGCGCAACCCGACCGCCGCCGCTCAAGAGCGTCCGATGCTGTTCCTGGGCATGGCGCTGACCGAAGCCCTGGGCATCTTCGCCCTGGTCATCGCCTTCCTGATCCTGTTCTCCTAAACCCCGGCGCGAGCCGCTTCCCACGGAAGCAGCTCGCTCCGAGTCTTTGATTTTTATCTAAGAGGCGTCTTCGCCCATGGCGACGGAAACTCACGGCACGGTCGA
>JANOSS010000013.1:0-11373 GCA_031415995.1 Caulobacter sp.
CGGCCCCATGCTCCACTCGCCATGGATGTCGCCCTTCCACTGCGGGATCGGCACGACCGTGGTCTGGTAGTTCAGCAGGCCGACAGCGTCGAAGGCCTTCTCGACCACCACGCCCTCGACGCTGGTGGCGCCGACCTTGTATTCTGAGATGTAGGTGGCGTTGCCGCCAACCGAGAGATCCCCGCCCAGGACGTTGTCGAACCGGTAGTCGACCGAGAAGTCGAAGCCCGAGTTCTTCACCGCCGCGCCATTGATGTAGTTGGTCTTCAGGCGGGCGATCGTGGTCGGCGGGCCGCAGGCCCCGTTGAACGTAAACCGCGCGGCCAGGGTCGGATAGAGCGCGCAGTTATTGGCCCCCGTGGCGCCGTTCGGATAGAGGGTGTTGACGATGCCCGCGACCGGCTCGGTGACGATCGGGTTTTTGAAGTCGAACTGGAAGTAGTCGATGCTGGCCTTGAGGTTGCCCACCTTGAACAGCAGGCCGGCATTGTAGGTATTGGCCTTTTCCGGATCCAGGTTGGGGTTGCCGAAGATGTCGACGGCCCGGAACGTGCCCAGGATGCTTTGCAGCGAGGTCACCGAGGTGGTGGTGGTGATCGGATCTGGCGGCCCGCGGAAGGTAGAGCCGGCTGAACCGCGTACGGCCAGCCATGGCAGGGCCTGCCAGCGCGCCGAGATCTTCGGATTGAAGGTGTCGCCCACCGCGCCGCCATAGTCCTCGAAGCGGGCAGCCAGCTGCACCTGGAAGCTGTCGCTCACAGGCACCGACAGTTCGCCGAACGCGGCCATCACGTCAGACTGGTTATCGGCCTCGTTGCCCACGCCCAGGAACATGAAGGGGCCGTTGCGCTGCGAGCCCGTGCAGGTCGTGACGCCGAAGTCAGGCGTGTTGACGCACGGATTGATCGCCGCATTGGAGATGTCGTTGTAGTCGGCCTTGAAGTAGGTCCGACGATACTGCACGCCGGCCGCCCAGGCGATGTCGCCGCCCGGCAGGGTGATGGCGGTCTTGCCGTTCAGCACCGCCTCGCCGACGAACAGTCGCGAGGACTGCTTGGTCGACAGTTTCCGGAAGAACCACTTGGCGAGGTCCTTGTTGATCGCCAGGGCCGAGTTGTAGACCGGGTTGGCGACACCCGTGATGGCGTTGCTGGGGATCGCGCTGGCGAAGGGGTTGAAGTACATGCAACCGCCGACCCCAGCCGTGCCCTGGATGCCAGGCAGACTTGAGTTGCTGTCGCAGGTCGGACCACCCAGGCCCTGCAGGGCCAAGGCATAACGGTTCACCAAGGTGTCGTAACCGGTCCGAATGCCGATCTGCTGGGAATAGGTCAGCGCCATTTCCCAGCCGATTCCGTTATCGAATTCGCCCTTCAGGTCACCAGACACTCGGAACGCGTCGAAGCTGCGCGAGCCAATCGACGGGCCGTAGTCGAAAGCCGGATTGCCGCCGATGCCGAACGGCCGGTTGGCGACATTGAGCGCGCCAAAGGCGAAGATCGAGCCCGGAGCAGTAGACTGGGTTCCGTTGATCAGGCTGGTCAGGGTGACGGTGGGATTGGCGGCGATGAAGGCCTGCAGGCCAGGATTGCTGGCCGGCACGACGTAGCGTCCGGGGATGGCCGAGGCTTCAGCCGTTGGAACGGCTAGCGCCGCATAGGACGGCGAGGTGTTCCAGTCGGGAACGTCCGTGTGGGCGTAGAGAACCTCGACGTGGAACCTGGTCTTGTCCGACAGGTCGGCATTGATCTCGCCATAGACCTGGATGCCGTCCGACTTCTCCACGAGATTGTCGAAGGGCGTGTATTTCCAGTAGCAGACCGGTGTCAGGCCGCTGAAGCCCGGGAAGCCGCCGATACCGCCGCAGGCCGGATCGCGCATGGCGTTTGTGGAGCTGGCCAGTGGGATAAAGGTCGAGGGGCTACCCGCCGCAGAATAGCCGGCTTCCGGATTGGTAAGATAGGGCGTGTTGGCCCAGTCGCGTTCGGCGACGCTGAGCTTGGAGCGATGCTGCCAGCCGGCGCTGACCAGCAGATTGCCGTTGTCCCAGACCTTGCCGAAGGTCGCGTTGAGGCTGTAGTCGCCGTCCGAGCCGTTGATCACCCGGTAATCGGCGCCCACTTCCAGGCCGCTGAAGTTCTTCTTGGTAATGAAGTTGACGACGCCGGCGATGGCGTCCGAGCCGTAGGTGGCGGCCGCGCCGTCTTTCAGCACCTCCAGGCGGCCGATAGCGGCGGCGGGGATGATGTTGGTGTCGACGATGCCGGCGCCGGCGGCGCCGAACGGGTTGATCGCCAGGCGGCGGCCGTTCAGCAGCACCAGGGTGCGCTGCGAGCCAAGGCCGCGAAGATTGACCGAACCGGAGCCTTCTGACCCCTGGGCGCGGCTGTCGAACTGGTTGGTGTCGCCCAGCACGCCGTTCGAAACCGACAGCGCCTTGAGCAATTCAACGGTGGAGGGAGAGCCTCGCTTCTGCAGCTCTTCGGCACCGATCACGTCGACCGGCAGGGCGGCATCCTCAGGAGTGCCGCGGATGAACGAGCCGGTGACGACGACTTCCTCGACCTCGTTGGGCGTGGTGTCAGGCCGGGTCTGGGCGTGAGCCGCCCCGGCGCTTAGGGCGATGGCCAACGCCAGTGACGAGCCGCCGCGCAGGAACACGGTTCTTTTCATTATGCTTCCCTCCCTCGTTTGCTTTTTTGATGCTTATTTTTAGGGGGCCGTGGTCGATCTCAGTCGCCTGGACGCTTTGCACGACAGGTCTCTGGCCAAATCACGCCGTCGAGGGCGAAATCTGGCACCGCAGCATTTTCGAAACCTGATGATGCACCGCACCCAACCGACACGCCTGGGATCTCCCTGAGCCGGATACCTGAAAACGCAAGTCTACTGCCTCACATAACGGCGCAAGGCGGGGTCCGAACCTGAATTCGAACGCCTGTTTCGATGATGCGGTATGTTTCCAAGGGACGCAACTGTCTGTCTGTCGTGCGGACGCGCGAGCCGCCTTCATCCGGCCAAGCCTGTCGTGGCCAGGTGCCGGGGAGGCGGCGACGATCGGCTACGCCTGCTAAAGACAAGCGAACGTCGGTCCGGGGGCGGAACATCCCTAAGCGTCTTGATTGCTAAGTTGCTTAATGATAATCCCCGATCATGATTGGCGATCCAGGACCGTCCGAATGCGAGCCCCGCGCCGCCTATGCCGACAGGCTGCACGACCCCATCATGCAGCGCCTGAAGGCGATCTCGTTTCTCAACCTCGAGATCAGCAAGAAGATCGGCGAAACCCTGGGGGTCAACGTGACCGACATGGCGGCGATGGAGCTGTTGATCGATGCACGCACCCTGACTCCCAGCCAACTTGCCAGTCAGCTGAAGGTGACGACCGCTGCCGCCACCCAGATCGTGGATCGTCTGGAGCGGGCCGGCCATGTCACCCGCGAGCGAAAGACCATCGATCGTCGCAAAATCTTCGTCGTTCCGGTGGAAGCTTCAGAGGTAAGGGCCTTCGCGCTACTGGCGCCGATGCTCGACGCCCTGAGCGGCGTGATTTCCGACCTCGACCCCGCCGAACGCGGCGCCATCGAGACCTTTCTGGACCAAGTCGTCGATATCTACCTCCAAGCCTCGGGGCTTCCGCCCCTGTGTCCCGAACCGACTGAACCCGATGACGCCTCCCCCACTGTTCCCTAGCGCGCCCGAGTACTGGCAGATGAACCCTAGCAAGACCGGCCCGCGGCTTAGGTCGGGCGCGAGCATGTCGGCTCTGGCCCTGGCCCTGACGGGGCTGGCCCTGACCGGTTGCGCGACCGCCCCACGCCACACAGCCGAGACCCGCTTGCCCGCCGCCTATGAGGTCATGGCCGGGGCTCCCCTGCCCGACCAGACTCTGGACCGCTGGTGGACGGTGTTCAACGATCCGGCCCTGACCCAGCTGGTGGACACCGCCCTGGAGCAGAGCCAGGACGCCCGCCTGGCCGCCGCGCGTCTGGACGAGGCCCGCGCCGTGCGCCGGGGCCAGGTACGGCAGCTCTATATCCCCTCCACGCCGCTGACCGGCTCAGCCAGTCGCACCAGCACCGATATTGTCGACCAGGGCGGTCCGGGCGGCTTTATCCAGAGCGGCGACAGCGAAAACTACCGCGCCAGTTTCGACGTCAGCTGGGAGCTGGACCTGATAGGTCGTCGCCGCGCCGCCATGGGGGTGGTCAACAACGATCTGGCCGCCAGTCGTTTTGCCTATGAAGGCGCGCGCGCCGCCCTGGCCGCCAATGTCGCCCAGTCCTATTTTCAGGCTCGCGTCCTGGCCGTGCAGCTGGAAGACGCTCGCGAGAGCGCCCGCATCGCCCGGTCGCTTTCCGATCTGGCCGGAACACGCGCCACGCGCGGGCTGTCGCCGAGCTCCGACGCCGACCGCGCCGCCGCTGATCTGGCCCAGTCCGAGGCCCAGGTCGCCAGCCTTGAGGCCGAGCTTCAGGTCGCCCGCCGCAGCCTGCTGATTTTGGTCGGGCGCGGGATCGATCCCCTCGCCAGCCTGCCGGTTCCCGCCGTACTGGCCGATGCGCCGCCCGCGCCCGCCGCCATCCCCGGAACCCTGCTGGCCCGCCGCCCCGACGTGCGCGAGTCCCAGGCCCGGCTGGCCTCAGCCTCGGCCAATCGCAAGGTCAACGAGCTGGCGCTGTTCCCGACCTTCACCCTGGCGCCGGGCATTGGCCTGACCAAGGCGATCTCGCCCAGCTTCCTGACGCCGGGGGCCACGTCCTCGACCACCAGCTCTGCGTGGTCGATCGGCCTGGACCTGTCGATCCCTGTGCTGAACATCCCCAAACTTCTGGCCGATATCGACGCCCAGGATGCGCGC
This sequence comes from Caulobacter sp., assembly GCA_031415995.1. GTDB lineage: Bacteria > Pseudomonadota > Alphaproteobacteria > Caulobacterales > Caulobacteraceae > Caulobacter. The sequence goes on from JANOSS010000013.1 coordinate 4,862, forward strand.
ACCGAGCAGGCCGCCATCGCCTACGAAAGGTCGGTGCAGGCCGCGTTCGGCGAGGCCGAGGGCGCCCTGCTCCAGTTGTCGGCAGATCAGCGCCGCGTCGCCCTGCTCAGCGCCGGCGAGCGTCGCGCGGCCACAGCCTACGAGGCCAGCCGTCGCGGCTACGCTGCGGGTCTGACTGACCTGACATCGGCCCTGCAGATCGAACAGTCCTGGCGCGCCGCCCGTGCGGCTCTCAGCGGTGCGCGGGGCCAGGCCCTGCAGCGCGCCGTCCAGTCCTACAAGGCGCTTGGCGGCGGCTGGTCGCCCCAAGCCGTTCCCGAAAAAGCCTCTTCGCGATGAGATCCTCCCCGATGAACCGCCCCCTGATCGCCACCCTGCTCCTGACAACGGCCTTGCTGACAACAACGGTTGGCCTCACCGCCTGCGGCGGAAAGAAGGACGAGCCCGCCGCCGCTGCGGCCTCGAACCAGGGGGCCCGCGCCGTCACCGTCGGCCGCGTCGAAAGCCGCCCGCTGGGCGCCGGGTTCGAAGCCTCTGGCCAGTTGGTCCCGCGTGAAGAAGCCGCTGTCGGCTCGGAGCTGGCCGGCTATCGCGTCGCCCGGGTCTATGTCGAGGAAGGGGCCTATGTCCGCGCCGGCCAGCCGCTGGTCCAGCTGGACGACACCCTGCTGCGCGCCCAGATCGCCCAGCAGGCGGCGCTGACCGCCCAGGCCCAGGCCGAGGCCGCGCGCGTCGCCGGCCTGGACGGCCAAGGCGTCCTCAGCCAGGAACAGATCGAAAGCCGCCGCTATGCCGCCAAGGCCCAAGAAGCGGCCCTGGCCGAACTGCGCACGCGCTCGAGCCGCATGACCATCACCGCGCCGGTGGGCGGACGGGTTCTGGAACGCACCGTGCGCCCCGGCGAAATCTCGGGCGGGGCCACCACGCCCTGGTTCCGCATCGCCCGCGACAGTCTGGTCGAGCTGGACGCTGAGGTCGGCGACGCCCAGCTGTCATCCCTCGCGGTCGGTCAATCGGCCCAGGTCATGCTGCCCGACGGCCGCTCGGTGTCGGGCGTCGTGCGCCTGATCAGTCCGCGCATCGACGCGGCGACGCGCCTGGGCAAGGTGCGCCTGCGCCTGCCCACTGATGCCGGCCTGCGCCCGGGCGGATTTGGCCGCGCGATCTTCGCCGCCTCGGGCCGCAAGGTGAAGGCCGCGCCTGAAACCGCGATCCGCTATGACGCCGAGGGCTCGTCCCTGGTCACCGTCGACGCCTCCAACCGCGCCCGCCAGGCGCCGGTCCGCACCGGTCAGCGCGGCGGCGGCTGGGTGGAACTGCTCGACGGCCCGCCTGTCGGCTCGCGCGTGCTGCTGGGCGGCTCGGCCTTCACCCTCGACGGCGATCTGGTCAAGCCGACCGACGCCAATGGCAAGGCCGCTCGCTGATGGCCGGCGTTGGCATATCTGCCTGGTCGATCAAGAACCCGATCCCGGTCGCGGTCCTGTTCATCGCCCTTATCCTGGCGGGGGTCGCCAGTTACATGATGCTGCCCATCAAGCAGTATCCCAATGTCTCGTTCCCGCTGGTGGCGGTGACCATCACCCAGAGCGGCGCAGCCGCAGGCGAGATGGAAACCCAGATCACCCGCCAGGTCGAAGACGCCCTGGCCGGCATCTCCAACGTCAAGAGCATCCGCTCATCGGTCGTGCAGGGCGTCTCGACGACCTCGATCGAGTTCGAGATAGGCGAGGACCTGCAAAAGGCCACCGACGAGGTGCGCTCGAAGATTGACCAGGCTCGGGCCCTGCTGCCGCGCGAGATCGACGAGCCGATCGTCCAACGCGTCGACCTGGATTCGCTGCCGATCATCACCTACGCGGTGTCCTCGCCGTCCATGACGATCAGCGAGCTGTCCTGGTTCGTGGACGACACCATCAGCCGCAGCCTGCAGGGCGAAAAGGGCGTCGCCCAGGTCGGACGGGTCGGCGGCGTGGATCGCGAGATCAACATCGTCATCGATCCTGACCGCATGGCCGCCGCCGGCCTGACCGCGCCGCAGCTCAACGCGGCCCTGGCCAGTTTCAGCCTCGATGCCCCGGGCGGGCGACTGGCGATCGGCGCGCGCGAACAGACCGTCCGCGTGCTGGCCGCAGCCCGCACCGTCGAGCAGCTGCGGGCCGTGACCATACCCACCAGCGGCGGGCGCTTTGTGCGTCTGACCGACGTGGCCGAAGTCGGCGACGGCGCTGGCGAAGCGCGCTCCTTCGCGCGCCTCGATGGCCGCCCCGTGGTGGCCTTCCAGGTCAGCAAGACCAAGGACGCCAGCGATGTGCGCGTCGAGGACGCCATCAAGATCGCCATCGACAAGCTGGTCGAGGCCCACCCCGACGTCACCTTTACCAAGATCTATTCGATCGTCGACGACACCCGCGCCAGCTTCGAGGCCACACGGACCACTCTGCTCGAAGGCATGTTGCTGGCCGCTCTGGTCGTGTTTCTGTTCCTACGCGAATGGCGCGCCACCCTGATCACCGCCATCGCCATGCCGATGTCGCTGATCCCGACCTTCATCTTCATGGCGATCATGGGCTTTTCGCTCAATGTCGTGACATTGCTGGGCCTGACGCTGGTGATCGGCATCCTGGTCGATGACGCCATCGTCGAGATCGAGAACATCGAAAAGCGCATCGCCGCCGGCGAGCGTCCCTATGCGGCGGCCATGGTCGGCGCCGACGCGATCGGGCTCGCGGTCGTGGCCACCACCTTTACCATCGTGGCGGTGTTCGCGCCGGTGGCCTTCATGCCCGGCATTCCCGGCCAGTTCTTCCGGGAGTTTGGCCTGACCGTCGCGGTGGCTGTGCTGTTCTCGCTGGTCGTGGCGCGTCTGCTGACGCCGCTGCTGGCCGCCTACTTCCTCAAGCCGGCCACCAACCCGCACCCGCGCAAGCCGTTCAAGGGCCTGTACCGCAACGTGCTGGAATGGGCGCTGGACCACCGGATCGTCGCCTGCATCATCGGCGGCGTAATCTTCGCCTTCTCGCTCTTCATGGCCAGCAGTCTGCCGGCCGGATTCCAGCCGCCAGCCAACAACAACTATTACTACCTCAAGGTCCAGGGACCTCCCGGCGCCACGGCGGCCGATATGGACCGCGCCGTGCAAGCGATCACCAAGCTGTTCAAGGCGCGCCCCGAGACAGCCCACGTCTTCGCCCAGGTTGGGTCGGTGATCGCCGCCAGCGGTCCTGGTGGCGGCTCCGGCGGCAGCGATCTGCGCGACGGCACGGTGACCATCGTGCTGCATGACGAGCGCGAGCTGCGGGTCCCCGAGATCAAGGCCCTGATGCGCGACAAGCTGCTGGATCTGCCTGACGTGCGGGTCAATCTGCTCAGCGATGACGGCTCGGCCGAGGTCTCCACCATCCTGACCAGCGAAGACGGCACGGCGCTGGAACGCGCCGCCCTGGCGCTGGAACGCCAGATGCGCGGCTTGAAGACCATCGCCGACCCGCGCCCAGCCTCGCCGCCGAGCGGTCCAGAGATCGTCATCCGCCCGCGCGCCGATGAAGCGGCCCGCCTGGGCGTCTCGGCCGCCGACATCGCCGCCGTCGCCCGCGTGGCCACGGTGGGCGACATCGACGCCAATGTCGCCAAGCTGACCGACGGCGAGCGCCGCCTGCCGATCCGGGTGCGCCTGCCCGACAACATTCGCGGCGACCTGGCCCAGATCAAGGCTCTGCAATTGCCGACCGCGTCCGGCGGCTATACGCGCCTGGACGCCGTGGCCGATGTCGAGTTCCAGGCCGGTCCGGCCAAGATCGAGCGCTATGGCCGCAAACGCCAGCTGACCACCGAGGCCGATCTGCAGCCCGGCGTCGTGCTCGGCTCAGCCACCGTTGAAGTCGACAGCCTACCGATCATGAAGAATCTGCCGGCCGGGGTCGAGAAGGCCACGGGCGGCACCGAGGAGGCGATGGGCGAGCTGTTCGGCGGTTTCGCCATCGCCCTGCTCTCGGCCATCTTCCTGGTGTTCGGCGTCATGGCCCTGCTGTTTGGCAGCTTCTTCAAGCCGATCACCATCATGTCGGCCCTGCCCCTGGCGATCGGCGGCGCCTTTGCGGGCCTGCTGGTCTGCGGCATGAGCATGTCGATCCCGTCGCTGATCGGCCTGCTGATGCTGATGGGCCTGGCGGCCAAGAACTCGATCCTGCTGGTCGATTACGCCATCGAGGAGGAACGGGCCGGCAAGAGCCAGCGCGACGCCATCCTCGAAGCCTGTCGCGAACGCGCGCGTCCGATCATCATGACCACCCTGGCGATGATGGCCGGCATGCTGCCCACCGCTCTTGGCATTGGAAAGGGCTCCGAGTTCCGCCAGCCCATGGCTGTGGCGGTGATCGGCGGCCTGATCACCTCGACGGTCCTGTCGCTGGTGCTGGTGCCGGTGGTCTATGAGATCATCGACGACTTCGAAAACTGGCTTAAGCCCAAGCTGGCGCGCTGGACCACACCGCGGGAGGCGCCCGGTAAAGCCCCGGTCGTCTAATCGGCCTTGGCGACGTAGGTCAGGCGACAAACCGTCCAGGTCCCCTGGCGCTGCATCTCGAAGCGGCCGCCCAGCTGACCGGCCATGGCCCTGACGATGCGCAGGCCAAGGCTCTTGGACTTGGCGGGGTCAAACCCCTGAGGCGGCCCCTCGCCGTCGTCGCGGATGGTCAGGACATGTTCGGGCCCGGTCTGGTCCAGACAGACCGCGATCGCGCCCTGGCGACCGCCCGCAAAGGCGTGTTCCAGGGCGTTGTTGAAGCATTCCAGCATCACCAGCGTGACCGGCGTCGACTGGTCAGTATGCAGCGGAAGAGCGCCGCCCTCCAGCTCCACCCGTGCCTGGCTGCCGGCGGCGAGGTTGGCGTCGTCCAGCAGGCGCATCGCGAAAACCCTGAACGGGATCGGGTCACCGACCTGATTATGCAGTTCGCGCTGGATGCGGGCGATGGTTTCGATCCGGCCACCGGCCTCGGTCAGCGCGTGACGCGCGTCGCCGTCGGTGACCCCGGCCGCCTGAAGCCGCAGCAGGGCGCCGACGACCTGGATGTTGTTGCTCACCCGATGATGCAGCTCGCGATAAAGCAGCTCCTTGCTCTCGGCCAGCCGCTCATAGCGCTCGCGCTCGTCCGACAGTTGCCGCATCGCGGTGCGCATGCCGTCGATGAAGAAGATGTCGACCGCCACCACGAACCCGTAGAACAGCAGAGCGACGCCCACCGTCAGGGTAAACTGGAACCCGTTATAGGGCGGCGAGAAGAAGTAACCCGCGCCGACGAGTGACAGCACAGCGCAGAGGATCGCCGGGCGCGAACCGGCGAAATAGGCCGTGATGACCACGGCCGGGAAGAAGGTCACATAGGGAAAGCCGGGTGGCAGCCAGTCGTTGATCGCTAGACGCAAGGCAAACGCCAGCAACACGGCCGCGCAGGCGAGCCCGTACCGTGACACGCGCTTTTCGTGGTGGCCTTGCCAGTCCATCGTCCGTTCCCCAAGCGTCATTTAGGGACTCACCCCGATGACCGGCCGCGTCAAGCCGCTAGCCGACATGGACTCTGACCCCAAAAGCAAAAGGCCCCGGCGTTTCCGCCGGGGCCTTCGCATTTAGCTCGACTTGTCGCTGAAGATCGGTCGACTACTCGACGATCTTCGCCACCACGCCGGCGCCGACCGTGCGGCCGCCTTCGCGGATGGCGAAGCGCAGGCCCTGGTCCATGGCGATCGGGGTGATCAGCTCGACGTCCAGCTCGGCGTTGTCGCCTGGCATGATCATTTCCACGCCTTCGCGCAGCTTGATGATCCCGGTGACGTCCGTCGTGCGGAAGTAGAACTGCGGGCGATAGTTGGTGAAGAACGGGGTGTGACGGCCGCCTTCTTCCTTGTTGAGGATATAGGCTTCAGCCACGAACTTGGTGTGCGGCGTGATCGAACCCGGCTTGCACAGCACTTGGCCGCGCTCGACGTCTTCGCGCTTGGTGCCGCGCAGCAGAACGCCGACGTTGTCGCCAGCTTGACCTTGGTCGAGCAGCTTGCGGAACATTTCGACGCCGGTGCAGGTCGTCTTCTGAACCGGACGGATGCCGACGATTTCGACTTCTTCGCCGACCTTGACGATACCCTTTTCGATACGGCCAGTGACCACGGTGCCGCGGCCCGAGATCGAGAACACGTCTTCGACCGGCATCAGGAACGGCAGGTCCAGCGGACGCGCCGGCTGCGGGATGTAGTCGTCAACCGTCTGCATCAGCGCCAGGATCGACTGTTCGCCGATCTTGGGATCGCCGCCGTCGATGGCGACCTTGGCCGAGCCCTTGGTGATCGGAATGTCGTCGCCCGGGAAGTCATACGACGAAAGCAGCTCGCGCACTTCCATCTCGACCAGCTCGAGCAGCTCTTCGTCGTCGACCAGGTCGACCTTGTTCATGTAGACGACCAGGGCCGGAACGCCGACCTGACGGGCCAGCAGGATGTGCTCGCGGGTCTGGGGC